>JAILNL010000085.1 GCA_024691625.1 Schwartzia sp. (in: firmicutes) | reverse complement strand
GGAGAAAACTATGGACGTACCGTACAGATTAATCTGGAAAACGGGGTATATACAGTTAAAACGATGGTAAAAGGCGAGAAGGAGATTTAAGTGAGCGAAATCAGTACTACTTCGGCGAAGGGGGAGGCCGGGATTGGTGCGAAACCGAAACTGGAGCCGCCAAAAGACAGATTGAAAGAGATGGAGCAGTACTTCAATGAAGAGGATGTCCGATTCAAGGTTGGAATTGCTCTTGTTTCTGCAGTTTCGGCAGCTGCGGTTATTATAATCTCCGGCATACATTCGGAACGTTTGCTGGAAGTTATCGCTATGCGTTCTATGGTTGGTTTTTTCCTTGCCGGCGGAATTGTATTTTTGGCCCTTTTGTGGCTGGACGATGTAGGAATACCGCTTTATGTAAGTCATAATCATGAGCTTCAGAAGGCTTGGCTCAGTGAGCCGGAGGAGGGGCTTTCGGATGATTCCGTAAAGGCTTCTGATGCACAGAAAGCTGCTGATCAGGAGACAGAAGCACCTGATAACTCCAGGGAGGAAGCACATGAAATGCAGGAAAGAGAGGAGCAGTCTTCGTTTGCTCCGCTTGATGATTCTATTGAGCATGTGCATACAGCAGAATGATGAGAAAATACTCGGTATATAACAGGCCATGAAAGGGGGAGTCGTTTTGGGAGGTTTAGAAGAACTAAGCACCATCGACTCCCTTTGGTTGTCTTTTAAGAAGGATCATTCAAAAGAAGCCAGAGACCGGATTGTTGAGTCCTATATGAATCTGGTGAATATCATAGCGGGACGTCTGGCTATCAGCCTGCCTCCGCATGTAGATCGTGATGACCTCATAAGCAGCGGTTTTTTCGGGCTTCTTGATGCGGTCGAGCGCTATGAACCTGACAGAAAGAATAAATTTGAAACGTACGCATCGGTGCGTATACGCGGAGCAATGCTTGATTATCTCCGCTCCAAGGACTGGGTACCGACGTCGGTACGCGCAAAAATAAAAAAATATGAAAACACTGTTCGAGAGCTTGAGAATTCCTTGGGGCATAATGCTTCCGATGAAGAGATAGCGGATGCGATGGGGATTACCATAGATGAATTGAATAAAACCGTATCGCAAATGAATGTTGCAACAATTATTCCGCTGGACGACTATCTGCATGCAGAAACAATACAGGAGGATTCGGACTGTCCCGGTGCGAACCTTGAAAAGCTCGAGCTCCAGGAAACGCTAGCAAAGGCCATCCATAGGCTTCCGGAAAAGGAAAAGCAGGTGGTCTCTTTGTATTATTATGAAGAACTTACGATGAAGGAAATCAGCCTTGTCCTGCATCTTTCAGAAGCCCGCGTCTGCCAGCTGCATACGAAAGCTATTTTTCGTCTGCGCGGTTTTCTGGCACGGACAAAGGATACCCTGGTCGATTGAGATAAATAAGCTTAAGGAGAGTTTTTCGGAGATAAACTCTAAACCCTAAGACATTATATATTCAATGGAGCATATTCTTGTGCGTTTATGAATATAAAACGAGGAGGATACATCATGGATGAGAATGAAAAGATCTCAGAGGTTGGAGGCGAATCAGCCGGCTATTTGTTCGAATTTAAGTCGGATGGTGTTTATCTGACCGTGTATCCGAATACCGACAGCGGAATTTTATTCGAACTCTCGGATATGAGGCAGATTTTGAAGGACTATGGCGTTGCAGATTATGATATAGAACTTCTTGCCCGCACTGTACGTACCGCTGACGGTGTTCCATGCCGTCTGGCAGAACGTTTTGTGACTCCTATTGACGGGGAAAAACGGGAAAACGTCATGGTAGAGGAAAAGGTTCAGGAAGCTGACGAGAGGGAAACCATGACCTTTTCCGTAGACGTCTCGAAAGACCGCATGACGGCAAAGATTCACATAGACCGCGATGCTGCAAAGAAGCCTCCGACAGAGGACGCTATACTTGCAGCTCTTGCTGAGCGCAAAATAACCTTCGGTATCGACAGAGATGCTATTCGAAACGGTTTGGATCACGGCTCGGAGTTTACGGCCGCAAAGGGCGTTCCACCCGAAAACGGTGCAGATGCAAAGATTGTCAAGAATTTCAGCCTTGCGGATAAGGGCAGACCGGCAGTCAATAAATACGATCAGGTCGATTATAAAAACATGAACCTTTTCGTGCTTGCAAAAAAAGGACAGGTTCTCGCAGAGCGCATTCCACATACACAGGGCGTTCCGGGAACAAATATTTTTGGTGATGAGATACGCCCGAAACCGGGCAAACCAAAACCGGTACCTGCAGGCAAGAATACGGAAGTCCGTGAGGATAACCTTGTCGTTGCCCTGATTGAGGGACAGATTGTTGATGAAGGAAGCAAAATTTCCGTTGATCCGAAGCTTACGATTCAGGGTGATGTGGGTGTAGGCACCGGAAATATTGATTTCGTCGGCGCAGTAGACATCGGCGGAAGTGTCCTTCAGGGATTTGTTGTAAAAGCAACAGGAGATATAAATATAAAGGGTATGGTCAGCGGCGGCGTCGTGCAGGGCTACAATGTTTACATTGCAGGCGGCGTGCAAGGCATGAACCGTGGCGAAGTGCGTGCAGAAGAGGAAGTGCGGGCGGCATTTGTCGAGAATGCGAAAATTGAGGCCGGTGGTGGTATCTACATCACTGATGTAGCACTTCATTCCGACCTGCGTGCAGGAAAAGTGCTCGCAGTCGAAGGCAAGCGCGGGCTTGTTACAGGCGGCTATCTGGCAGCAGGTGAAGAAATTCGTGCAAAGACCATAGGAAATACGCTTTTTGTAGCGACCAAGCTTGTTGTCGGAGTCAATCCGATGCTTCAGCGGCGGTATCAGGAAACATGCAAGCAATATGCAGAGAATAAAAAGAAACTGTCGCAGCTTACAAAGGCGCTTAATACACTGGGCAAGATTGACGTATCAAAGCTGCCACCTGAACGCGCGGCACAGATCAGTCAAATGACACGTTCGCAGTTCCCATTGGCAGGGAAAATAGAGCGTGATGAAAAACTTATCCGTGAGCTTGAGGTAGAGATTGCTCAAATGCGCGTCGGACGTATTCGTGTAGCAGATAAAATGTATCCGGGTACGAAAATAATCATCAACTCTATCATGAAAAATATTCAGACTGAGGAACAGCATTGTACACTCTCAGTTGAGGATGATGAAATCAAGGCAGGGCCGTATTAACCATAGTCAAGAGAAAGAGTGAGGAAGATGGATGTCAGCCCGATGAGTCTGCAGATGATTGTGCCGCGTGCCAATGATGCGGCGCAGGTGCAGCATAACCTTAATCAGCAGGTAAACGTTCAGCAGAGCTTTGCCGAGCTCCGTGATAAAGCAGAAATGCAGATGAAAATGGAAACGGTGCAGAAAAAGGACGAAGCTGAGGACGGAAAAATTAAAGACGACCCTGACCATCACAACGGTCAGGGCGGTTACCAGGGCAGCGGCCGCCAGGGCTCCCAGGAAGAAGAGGATGCTCCTCAGGAACGTATGGCGGTGGATATGTACCGCGGACATAATATTGATATTTCATTTTAATGGATAGAGGACAGGTGGATG
Source organism: Schwartzia sp. (in: firmicutes) (assembly GCA_024691625.1). Lineage (GTDB taxonomy): Bacteria > Bacillota > Negativicutes > Selenomonadales > Selenomonadaceae > Schwartzia. The sequence continues at coordinate 231 of JAILNL010000085.1, read as the reverse complement.
TCTACGGAGATTTTAGGTTTTTTTATAATAATGGGAGCCTTGGTGCTTGTTGTGCTCCGAAGAAATGACTGGCTGAAACTCCTTATGGGGGAAACTCAGCACAGTCATTTTGATGATGCGGAGGAAGCTTCCGCTAAGCTCAGATATGAGCTTCAGCATTCAGCAGACCAAATCATTTCCAGAATGGGACTGCATATTGAACGGCTTGAACATCTCGTTGCGGAAGCGGAT
>JAILNL010000052.1 GCA_024691625.1 Schwartzia sp. (in: firmicutes) | reverse complement strand
TCTTTTGTGCCGAGGTTTATGTCATGTCCTGCTGTAAGCTCTGCGCTGCCTGTAGATGCGATTCCTGCAGCATTAAGGCTGATGTCGTTTTTAGCTTCGAGATTCAGTTTTCCATTCTCGCCCGTTACATATGCACCTGCTGTGTTGCTGATAATAGTGGTGCTTCCCTGCTCTGTTGTTCCGGTCTTGGTTGTGGATTCGAATTTTATGTCGTTTCCTGCTTTTATGTCCAGATTATCCTTTGCGATGAAGCTGCCACCTATATTGTTTACATCATTTTGAGCATTCAAAAGGACATCGGAGCCCTGGATTTTGCCTTCGATGTTGTTTATGTTATTCGCAGAGAGTTTTGTACTGTCTCCCGAGATAATATTTCCGCTGTTTAGTATATCATTTGTTGTTTTTATGTCTATATTTTTCGCTGAGATTACAGCAGTTCCCTGCTTTTTGTCTGTGTCTTTCGGGAGATAAAGCTCCGGTACGAGCGCCGATACGACTTCTCCATTTGGCAGGAAAACAGCTTTTTCGACCATCCATACCATGGGAATATTCAGGCTTTCCTGCTGTTCTTTCGTCAGGGCAACACCTATTTTCGCATCATTTTCCTGTGCAAATTTAACAGCGTTGTCCAGCAAAGCTTTATACTGCTCTTCCATGGAGTCATAGCCCTCAAGATAGTATTTTCCCGTGAGGTTAATGATTTGGTCTTTGACTATCTGCTGTTCGTAGTAGCCGTCACTTATCCTTTTGCAGAGCTTGTCCGGGTCATACTGCATTTTCGTAAAGAAATAGTCAGATGAGAGCCACTGCTTTTTATCCGTAAATGCAGGGTCCGTCTCTATGTAGTAGGATGCCTCAGGCTGTGCTTCAACATAGAGTCTGCGATTGGATACTGTAAAGGTTTCTTTCACATCATCCTGTGTTTCTTTTGCTTTTTCTGTTTTTACGAGAGCTGAAGCAGGCTGTACGACAATATCCGTGCGGGCTTCTTTGTTATACGCACCCCAATGCTCCTCCGTCGTCATATAGTGATCCCACTGTCCGCCAGCATCTGCGGTATAAAAAGCTCCGGCTCTTCCTGTATCAGTGATGACACGTGTTCCCATACCGTCAATGTTGTTCAGTACGTCCGTCTCTATAGTCAAGTCATTTCCTGCCGTGATTTCGCTTTTGTCGTTGGTGACTTCATCGGCGGTGATTTTTATGTTTCCTCCTGCTTGAATCTTTGCCGGAACCGATTCTTTGATTACATCGTCCTTTATGACTCTGTGATAGTCGTATTCATGCCAGCTTGATGATGAGTCATCCGGAGTGATAATATGATAGTCTTCGTCTTCACTGTCCCAGTCAGCTCTACGGTAAAAAATATCATAGCCTTCTATTGAGGAAACATCAGGGTTTACTATTGTGCCTTTCTTTATTTTGTATTCTTTAGCATTATATCTTTTACTTCTGCCATCAAGCTGAATGTCATAAATATCTTCTTCGCCTGTTACAACCTGCTTTTCTATTTCATAATGGATATTGATGTTATTGATAGTATTTACATCAAGGTCAATGTTGTTTCCTGCTTCAATGGAAGCACTATGGTTATTGAGTTCTTTTGCTTTTATGCTGAGATTTTCCGCGCCGAGAAGCAACGCATCTGTGTTATTTACGGTGTTGCTTTCAATGTAAAGATTTCCGCGCGCCGCAATAACGGGTGCTTCCTCGCCTCCGTTGTTGCTTAATGTATTCGCGCTGATTTTAATGTTTTGTCCGTAGATACTGCCTGTGTTTTCGATTTCATCCCCTGCATGGATATTGAGGTTTCCTGCAGCACTCAGTTTGCTTGTGAGTTTTATACTTCCGTCAGAGGTCAATACAAAATCTCCACCGCTTGCACTGACTTCGCCTTCCATATTAACGCCAAGTCCTTTTGTAGTACCAACCATGTAGATGGAGTTTGCATACATACTTCCGACTGCGCCCACGTCAAGTGCAACTCCGGTGTATTCGTCGTCAGTCACTTTTACAACGTTTCCGTCAGCATCAAGTTTGTTTCTTCCACCCACAGTCTTGAGCTTTTGCGCTGCGATTTTCGAATTTACCTTTACAGCTTCGGCAAATATGTCCATGCGGCTTGCTTTGCTCGCATCAAGTCCGCTTCCTTCTATGCTGATTTCTCCCCGATTCACCGTAAACCCTGCAAGACGACCTGAAGAATCTATCTCAGGATTTCCTGTGGTGAGAACAGCTCTTCCTGTGTTGATATAGCCGAAATTATTTCCAATGATTCCGTTCGGATTTGCAATTATAACATCCGACTGTTTTCCTGCGACCTCGATAAAACCGTTAAGGTTTGTTATGTTTCGCCCTGTTACTTCGTTCAGTATAATATCTGCGCCGTTGCGTCCGATGTTAGGGTTTCCTGTGATATATCCTGCCAACTGTGTCTGAATTATGTCTCGGGAATTGTTGAAGATGATGCCTTTTCCTCCAACCTGCAAATCCTGATACTGGTTATGGCTGAGACCTGCGGCGTTCGGTGTGCGTATATCTACGACAACAGTTCCGTTTGCTGCGCTTTCTACGATAGGAGCCTTCCCCTCAGAGGCATCCGGAATCGCGACGGTCTCTGCCGCAAAAGCAAACGTATTGAACTGCAACGACATGATAATGCTCATACTGAGCGCTTTTAAATATTTCTTTCTTATCTTTTTCAAAATGTCCCCTCATTCCGTGTTGATGTTAAAATCATATAAACGAATAAATATAATTTAAAATAAAAAAACTTAACACAATTACAATTTTAATCTATACGGAATGATAGTGAATCTCTCCCAAGTCCTTAATTTTATGTTACTATTCTCCTTTTTATTTTCATTATAATTCAATATATATAATAAATTATAGGAAAATCGTTAACCCGTTAGGTACTAAAAGCCATATATATGACGGTATATCGTTCTACAATAAACAAAACTTTTTTGCCTTTGGCAAAATTTGAACCACAACTTTATGATGCTGCCGCATCGAAATGCCGCTGAGGTGAGTTTGCCTATGGCAAACTTTGATTCAAGGCATTATAATATAACCATTCGTTACTAAGGAAGTGCTTTACTGTGAAATTTGAACTGCCGCAGCTGTATTTCAGCAAGGTTATGCGCGCCATCGTTGAATTTGACCTGATTCAAAACGATGACCGCATTCTTATCGGGCTTTCCGGTGGAAAGGACAGTCTTCTTCTGACGTACGCTATGGCAATGATGCGCCAGCGTCTGAAGAAAAAATTTTCTCTGGGCGCTCTTACAATCAATCCAAAATTCAGTGATGATTTCGATACCGCGCGTCTCTCCGACTTCTGCCGTTCCCTCGATATTCCCTTCGAGGTGCAGGAGGTAGACATCAACGACATCATCAAAAATCACCCCGAAAAAAGCCCCTGCTACAGCTGCGCTTTTTTCAGAAGGGGCTCCATCAACCGCTATGCGGTGGAGCACGGCTTTAATAAGATTGCCTATGCCCATCATCATGATGATGCAGTGGAAACGCTTCTGATGGGACTCTTTTATTCGGGACAGATTCAGACATTCACTCCTAAAACATTTCTTGACCGCACAGGTCTGACGGTAATCCGCCCTCTCATTTATCTTCGTGAGTATGAAACACGCGAGGCAATAAAGTATCATGGCTGCCAGCCTGTTCCGTCCCCGTGCCCTCATGACGGAAATACGACGCGTCAGACGGTAAAGGATCTGATTACTTCACTGAGCAAAGATAATCCTATGCTTTATGACCATCTCGCTTCTGCTATGCGCAAAAACAATGTGGGTGAGCTGTGGCCCGCCTCAAAAACACGAAAAGAAATGGCTGACGTCTATAAAAGCTATATGTACCCGGACGCATAAAAAAATTGCGATGCCAAAAACGGCATCGCAATTTTTATTTACATCAATGATTGTGCGTGATGTTAAGATTAAGCTCAGGCTCACCGGTTGCTTCCGGCAGCGGTGCTTTAATAGCGTCATCTTTTGTATCTTCCGCAGGAATCGGAGTTACAGGAGGTTCTTTGCCCTCTTTGTCGTCCCCATCCTTTGCGTCATCTGACTTATCGGAAAGCTTTCCGGTCTTAACAAGCTCTTCAAGCTCTTTAGCATCAAGAGTTTCACGTTCAATCAATGCCTCGGCAATGAGATGGAGCTTGTCGATATTTTCCGTAAGGATTGTACGGCATTCCTCGTAAGCGTCCTCGATATATTTGCGGACTTCCTTATCAATCTCACATGCAACCTCTTCTGAGTAGTTGCGCTGGTTGTTGATATCGCGTCCAAGGAATACCTGATGGTCATGTCCTTCTCCGAATGAAACAGGGCCGAGGACATCACTCATACCGTACTGCATAATCATCTTGCGGACGACCTGAGATGCGCGCTGAATATCGCTCTGTGCGCCGGTACTGATTTCCTTGAGTACAACCTCTTCAGAAACACGTCCTGCAAGCAGCGTTTTCAGCTCGTCCATCAGTTCGCTGCGCGTTTCGTAGGAACGGTCTTCCTTAGGAAGCATAAGCGTATATCCGCCTGCGCGTCCGCGCGGAATGATTGTTACCTTATGAACAGGATCTGCATTCGGGAGCAGCATTCCCACAAGGGTATGACCTGCTTCATGATATGCGGTAAGGCGTTTTTCCTTATCGGTCATGATACGGGATTTTCTTTCAGGACCTGCCATGACACGCTCAATGGATTCCTCCATGGAATGCATTGCAATGGTTTTCTTGTCTTGACGTGCGGAAAGCAGCGCTGCCTCGTTGACGAGATTGCTGAGGTCTGCGCCTGTGAAGCCCGGCGTACG
>JAILNL010000018.1 GCA_024691625.1 Schwartzia sp. (in: firmicutes) | reverse complement strand
CAGAACGAAATCCTCGCTGGCGTCGATGGCACAGTCAAAGCTATCAACGTTTCTGAGGGCCAGACTGTTAAAGTCGGCGAAGTTCTCGCTATTGTTGGCTAATCGGACTTATAAAAAGCACCTCTTCGGAGGTGCTTTTTTGTGTCTGAAATTGGTCTTTATCTTAATTTTATTTTCGAAACGCTAACTTGAATAATGTTTATTATAAAGCTATATAATGAAGGAAAAATTTCATTTTTGATATTTTTAAGGTCTCTATTCCAGCAATTAGGCGGATAGAGACCTTTTTTTAAGTGCGAATGAAATATATTGCTATGGCAAAATTTGAACAATAGCTGTATAATGGAGTAAAAGGTCAAATGGTCAATTAAAGATATGAAGGTGATCTTATGAGCAACATTGCAGATTTGATTGAAAGCTATATTTTGCAGCAGCTGGCGGCACAGGAAGATGGCCAGGTAGAACTTCGCCGCACAGACATAGCTGACAAGATTTCGTGTGCTCCGTCACAGATCAGTTATGTTTTAAGCACACGGTTCACGCCGGCTAAAGGTTTTGTCGTAGAGTCAAGGCGCGGACTTGGTGGATTTATACGTATTGAACATGTGCCTGTTCAGAACCTTGTCTATCAGGACATGCGGAGCAAGATTGATGAAGAAACGCCGTTTGAGACGGTACAGTCGATGGTTGAATATCTTTTCAAGCATCAAATGATAACAAATCGTGAGGCGGCAATACTTATGCCTGTCGTGACTGCTGCCTATGAAACGATGAAACCGGAGGAGCGTGTGCAGCTGCTTCATTCCGTTTTGATGACACTGGAGAGAATGGCATAGGAGGGATACGATGCTTTGTGATGACTGCCACAAAAATGAAGCCTGCATCCATATTACGCAAATCAGTCCGGAAGGCAAGATTGACAAGAATCTCTGTGAGAAATGTGCCTCCAGGTATGGAAACTTTATGCAGGACCCTGAGTCTGAAGACTATACAGTCAATGATTTTCTGAAGGGTATTTTCAGCAAATCACCCAGAGAAGAAAGCACAGTGCCGCAGGGGCTCGTATGCCCGAACTGCGGTATGACATACCAGGATTTCGTTCATTCAGGAAAAATAGGGTGCAGTGTCTGCTACTCTACATTCCGTAAGCAGCTTATTCCTTTCCTTAAAAGGATACATGGGTCGGTGCTTCACAGCGGAAAGATACCTAAGCGCTCCGGAGGAGCGCTGGTTGTTCAGCATGAAATTGATGTGCTGAAGGAGCAGCTTCAGATGGCCGTAAAATCCGAAGAATACGAAAAAGCAGCGGAATATCGCGACAGAATACGTTCACTGGAGCAAAAGCTCGCAGCGGAAAGAGAGGGGGCTGAATCCGATGGCAGTAAATGATTTGTATCGGGACTATCTCCTTTCATGGTTTGGAACAACAGGCGAAGCTAGTGATGTCGTGCTCTCAAGCCGCGTAAGACTTGCAAGAAATTTCGACCGTCTGCCGTTCCCTAACAGAGCAAATCAGAAACAGCTTGCTCAGGTGCAGAATCTGATTTCCTCGGTATTTACGAAAATAGAAGCAGTAAGCGGACAGCCGTATGATGTTGTAGGAATGGATGCTATTACCGAGGTTGAGCGCAATATTCTCGCGGAAAAACAGCTCATTTCTACACGTATGGCCAAAACCCCCGAATATAGAAGCGCATATATCAGTGAGGACAGAAACGTAAGCATACTTATAAACGAAGAGGACCATCTGCGCATTCAATGCATGGCTTCGGGCCTTAATTTGGCACAGCCCTTTGATGACGCATCAAAGATTGATGATGTCATTGAGGAAAAGCTTGATTTGGCATTTGATGAAAGACTCGGATATCTGACTACATGTCCGACAAATCTGGGAACAGGCCTTAGAGCTTCCGTTATCCTTCATCTGCCCGGACTTGTATATACGCGTAACATGCATAACATTACGAACATCGCCCAGCAGCTCGGTATATCTGTACGCGGATTATACGGAGAGGGCAGCGAGACTGTAGGAAACATGTTCATTGTTTCGAATCAGTTGACATTAGGCTTCTCGGAACAGGGACTTATTGAGAATTTAACAAGTTCAGTATCGGAAATCGTATCCCACGAACGCCGCGCAAGGAAAGCTCTTGTGGCATATTCAAAGACACGGCTTGAGGATGCGGTATGGCGTGCGTACGGTATACTTCAGTATGCACGGTCGCTGGGAGAAAGCGAAGTACTTGAACTTATCAGCAAGGTGCGCATGGGAATTGACATGGGTCTTCTTCATGGAGCACCGCCGGAACGTTTCTCCGAAATTCTTATAGCAAGCCGCCCAAGTTATATAAGAAATCTTGTCGGAAATGACAACCTTTCACAGGCTGAGCTTGACAGGAAACGTGCAGAAATGGTTCGCCGCGTTCTGGCGGGAGGCTGAACACAGGGTTAGGAGTGATACTATGAATACCCGGCTTACAGCAAGAGCTATCAAGGTATTGAAATATGCGCAGTATGAAGCGCAGGATATGGAACAAAATTATATAGGTACAGAGCATCTTCTTCTCGGGCTTCTGCACGAAAGCGACGGTCTCGCTGCGCAGGCACTTATGGCACTGGGTGTAGACCTGGACACGGTACGTGAGCGCGTGGAGAGTGTACTCGGTGCTGATGATGATACCGCATCAGACAACCCTTACTATACGCCGCGTGCAAAGAGAGTAATGGAGCTTGCGGTAGACGAAGCACGCCGTCTCGGACATAACTATCTTGGGACAGAGCATATACTGCTTGGACTGATCCGAGAAAATGACAGCGCTGCGGCCCGTGTGCTGAGGTCTTTGGGCGCAAGTCTTGAGCATGTACGTAAGCAGGTCATGGACATGCTTGGCGGAGATTATGATAATACGGACGGGGAAGAGGCTGAGGACGGACGTGTTGAAGGCACCCGCAGCGAGTCAAAGACACCGCTTCTTGACCGCTACGGCCGTTCACTTAACGACATGGCGGCACAGGATAAAATGGACCCTGTTATCGGCCGTGAGAAAGAAATTCAGAGAGTCATTCAGATTCTCTCGCGCCGTACGAAAAACAATCCGATTCTCATCGGAGAACCGGGTGTCGGAAAAACTGCAATCGTTGAGGGACTTGCACAGTGCATTGTCGAAGGCGCGGTGCCTTACATGCTGGCGGATAAAAGGGTTATGTCCCTTTCCATGGCATCCATGGTTGCAGGCGCAAAATACCGCGGAGAATTTGAGGAACGCTTAAAGAGTGTTATAGAGGAAATCCGCCACGCGGGAAATATCATCCTCTTTATTGACGAGCTTCATACCCTTGTGGGAGCGGGAGCTTCTGAGGGTTCTATTGACGCTGCCAACATATTAAAGCCTGCGCTTTCACGCGGGGAAATACAGATTATCGGAGCGACAACCCTGAAGGAATACAAAAAGTATTTCGAGAAGGATGCCGCCCTGGCACGCCGCTTCCAGACAATCATGGTGGACGAACCGGGTGTCGGCGATGCAGTAAAGATTCTTAACGGTCTCCGTGACAAATACGAAGCATTCCACCGCGCTAAAATCATGGACGATGCCATCGATGCTGCGGTAAAGCTTTCACACCGCTATATAACGGACCGCTTCCTTCCGGATAAGGCAATCGACCTTATGGACGAAGCGGCTTCCAAGGTACGCCTTAAGGCTGTGGCGCAGCCTGACGCTGTAAAAGAGGCAAAGGAAAAACTTGAAGAAGTACGCTGCGAAAAAGAGGCAGCAATACATGCGCAGGAATACGAGCGTGCTGCAAAATTCCGCGACCAGGAGGGTATCCTGAAGCAGGAGCTTGCAAGGGTAAAGGATGCATGGCATAAAGAGGAAGACAAGCACATTGTCGTAACGGCTGATGATATCGCTGAGGTCGTCGGACTTTGGACGGGAATTCCTGTCAAACGTCTTGCGGCAAAGGAATCCGAGAGACTGCTTCACATGGAGAAAATCCTTACGAAGAGGGTTGTCGGTCAGCAGGAGGCAGTTATTGCAGTTTCCAAGGCAATACGCCGTGCAAGAGCCGGACTAAAAGATCCGAAACGCCCGATAGGTTCCTTCCTTTTCCTTGGGCCCACAGGTGTCGGTAAGACAGAGCTTGCGCGTGCATTGGCAGAGGTCCTTTTCGGCAGCGAGGATTCTATAGTTCGCTTTGATATGTCGGAGTACATGGAAAAATTCACGGTTTCCCGTCTCGTTGGAGCGCCTCCGGGTTACGTCGGATACGAAGAGGGAGGTCAGCTTACTGACGCGGTACGCAGAAAGCCGTACTCTATCCTTCTGCTTGACGAAATCGAAAAAGCGCACTATGATGTGTTCAACATCCTTCTGCAGGTGCTTGAAGACGGCAGACTCACAGACAGCCAGGGACGCACGGTTGATTTCAAAAATACGGTAATTATTATGACCTCCAACGTAGGTGCAAATTTCCTCAAGGAAGAAGCTCCAACAATGGGCTTCATGACGAAAGAGGATACTCCGGACGACCAGGCGGCGAAGCAGAAAAAACGTGTACTTTCCGAGGTCCGCAAGGTATTCAAGCCTGAATTTCTGAACCGCATTGACGAAACCTTGGTATTCCGTCCCCTTGGAAAGGCAGAGCTGGCGGCTATTGTCGAGATTCAGCTCGCAAGCGTCAGAGCGAGACTTTCGGAGAAAAAGATTGGGCTTGAAATCAGCCCGGCTGCAAAAGCCAAGCTCATTGAGCAGGGTTCGGATTTCAAATACGGTGCGCGTCCGCTCAAACGTGCCATCAGAAAACATATAGAAGACGCTATCGCAGAGCAGCTGCTTGCAAATAAATTCAAAGCAGGCGATACCATCTATGTGAAGAAGGTCAACGGCGAACTTGATTTTGTAAAGAAGAAAGAGAATGCAGACAGCAAGAGAGAAAAGACGACAGAAAAAGGATAAGCTGGCGGAGCAGAGCACGGTTCGCAGGCTGAAAAATTTCTTTCTTAACTTCGGCGTAGCCATAGTATGGCTTTTCCGCTGGTGTGTGCGGCTTTTGAGAAAATGAAAAGAACACGGGTGAAGTATATTCATCCGTGTTTTTTCGTAAGAGGGGGAATAAAGTGAAAGCAAAGGCAAAATCAAAAACGATGTATGTATGCCAGGAATGCGGATATGACTCCGCAAAATGGCTTGGACGCTGCCCGGGCTGTGGCGCGTGGAATACTATGGCAGAGGAAAAGGTTGCTCCTGCAAAGGAAAGCAAGGGCCTTTCACTGGGGCTTTCCGATGCGGCACCGCCGCAAAGGATTGCTGACGTTGAGACTGATGATTTGCCGCGTTACAGGACAGGCTCAGATGAACTTGACCGTGTGCTTGGCGGCGGAGTTATTCCCGGCTCCATGGTACTCATTGCAGGCGATCCGGGAGTAGGCAAATCAAGTCTTACCCTTCGTGTTTGTTCGGACGTAGCAAAACAGGGACGAAAGGTACTGTATGTTACAGGCGAAGAAAGTACAAGACAGGTACGAATGAGAGCAGACCGTCTCGGTGCATTGGCAGAAACTCTTTACGTTGTGAGTGAAACCAACCTCGACACTATTGCCCGCCACATAGAAAACATAGCACCTGAGCTTCTGGTAATAGACTCCATACAGACAATATATCGTCCTGATATCGAAAGTGCCCCGGGAAGTGTAAGTCAGGTAAGGGAATCAAGCGTGGAGCTGCTCAGAATCGCAAAAACCGCAGGCATAGCCGCATTCATCATAGGACATGTAACAAAGGATGGAGGCCTTGCCGGGCCGCGTGTTCTTGAGCACATAGTAGATACAGTTCTTTTCTTTGAAGGAGAGAAAAATGCTGAATATCGTGTCCTGCGCGCTGTGAAGAACCGCTTCGGAAGTACAAATGAGCTGGGTTTGTTTGAAATGCGGGATACAGGACTTGAAGATGTTCCTGATGCGTCGAAGCTCTTTCTGTCAGACCTTGGGGCTGATCCGGGGACTGTTATCGTACCCACTGTTGAAGGGACACGTCCGCTTCTTGTTGAGCTGCAGGCACTGGTGGCGAACACACCGTATCTGCCGCCGCGCCGTACCTCAGATGCCGTGGATATAAAAAGGCTTCAGCTTTTGTTGGCTGTACTGGAGAAAAGAGTGCATCTGGCAGTCGGAAATTGTGACGTATACGTGAAAGCCGCAGGCGGAATAAAAATAGACGAGCCTGCAGCGGATCTCGCGCTATGCATAGCCATGGCATCAAGCTTTGCCAACCGGGTGCCGCGGGACAAAATGATTGTTTTCGGCGAGGTTGGACTTTCAGGAGAAGTACGTGCCGTCAGCCAGGCGGAGCAGCGGCTTAGGGAAGCAGCACGTCTGGGATTCAAAACTGCTGTTATTCCGGAGAAAAACGCGAGACAGATTGACGAAAAATCCCTTGGAATTAAAGTGCTTTCGGCAGCATTTGTGGGGGACGCGCTGAAGCTTGCGCTCCCAAAGTAATGAAAAAATATGCATAATTTTAACGAAAATAAATGAAATTCATTGACGCTCACTGATATTAATGATAAAATTAATAATTTTACATGCTCGGTCATATATGCTATAATGTAATCGCCGAACAGTTTTCTATATGGCACTGAGGAGGTGAATGTTTGCTGCATAACAGTGACAGATCATTTGCCCTATATGCATGACACGGGTAAGATCGCGGCAATCTTAGAGTTGTTTTTTGAAGTACTCAGCAAAAGAGGTTAAAGAAGGGCTGAGGATGCCGCAGGAAACATACGGAGTATGTTTCAGTCGATAATGCAGAGAACGTTGAATTGGAGATGATTTCCGAATACGAAAGGAAAAGTCCGGGTTGTTTTATCCGAACCGTCGAAGCGTGTGACAGGCAGAAGAAAAACAGTTCCCTGTAAATCTCTTCGAAACTGTAGAGCGGAAATATTTGTTATATTACTGCTGAGGCACGCAAGCAAATCCGCAGGGGATGCCCGAGGAAGAAGCGGAGCGGAAGCAAAACAGACTTTTAGCACGGCAGATTCTCGTGAATGAACTCGTGCATGCATGCAGGAACCTAACAGGAGGTCGAGGCATGTATGGCGGTGTCCGTTCAGGAAACGGATCCCGCCTTTAAGAAAAAAGATGATAAAAAACGCAGGTAGGTTTTATGAATCTGCCTGCGTTTCTTTTTTATTTTCAGAAAACCATGGTATAGTCTGTCTGTTGTGGACATATCCCGGGACAGATTTTTCTTTCAGTCTGTGGTCAGAGGACATTGCAGAAATTACGAAAAGAAAAAATTTCGATAGATTTTTTAATTTTTCTGAGAGTTTTCTCCAATGCCCGATTGACAGGGAAGGACAGAAAGTATAATCTATATTTATAGATGAAGGGAGGTGAAATTTATGCTTGATAAGATACTGCGTTTTTTCATTGCCGCATTCATGGCACTTGCCGGCGGTGCGCTTATGCAGCTTGCCAGTCCAGTACTCACGCTTTTCATCAGCACGGAAATTTTGAAGATGGACATGGGAATCTTCAAAATGACATTGGCGACGCTGGTCTGCGTACTAATCGGTGCAATTCTCGGTGTTATCATAGGCCTTATTCTGGCTCCGTATTTCATCAAAAAGCTCACACGCTTTACAGCATGGGTGGAAGCACAGCTCAACAAGATGCCTATTCATGATGTCATCGCAGGTGCAGTCGGACTGGCTATCGGACTTATTCTAGCAGCTCTTTTGGGGTCGGCGTTTTCGCATCTCCCTATTGTAGGCAATTATATTCCAATCGTATTCAGCATTGTATTCGGTTATCTTGGTATTCGTATCACGATGAAAAAACGCGAGGACTTCACGGCGATGTTCGACTTTATCCCGCGTCTTATACGGGATATCGCTAAACTCCGCGAACGTCAGGCACAGCAGGAGGCTGCTGCAGAGCTTCAGCCGGCAGCATTTCCGGCACAGGCTTTTCCAACGGCTGCACTGCAGGCAGACAAAGGCTACAAGCTTTTGGATACCAGCGTAATCATTGACGGACGCATTGCGGACATTATTCAGACTGATTTCCTCGAAGGGACTCTTTTGATTCCTGTGTTTGTACTGGAGGAACTTCAGCACATAGCGGACTCTTCGGACGTTCTTAAACGCACGCGCGGACGCCGCGGACTGGACATTCTGCAGAAAATCCGTACAGAATCGAAAATGAAGGTTGAAGTGACGAATCAGGATTTTGAGGATATCACAGAGGTAGACTCAAAACTCGTACGCCTCGGACAGCTCGTCGGAGGTAAAATCATCACAAACGATTACAATCTCAACAAAGTATCTCAGCTGTGCGGAGTTCCCGTGCTCAACATCAATGAGCTGGCCAACGCCGTAAAACCGGTGGTTATACCGGGAGAATCCATGCAGGTTACGATTGTAAAAGACGGTAAAGAACAGGGACAGGGCGTTGCTTACCTCGACGACGGCACTATGATTGTCATCGAGGGCGGACACCGCTACATTAACTCGACCATCGACGTAGAGGTTACGTCTGTGCTGCAGACAGCAGCAGGACGTATGATTTTTGCGCGACCGAGGAAATAACGGAAAAGAAAAGGAGCAGAAAGTATTTCTGCTCCTTTTTTGGAAGGAGGACAAAACATGGTCTCAGTTGTAGTGCCTGCCGCAGGGCAGGGAAAACGCATGAATGCGGGAATAAACAAAGCGTTTCTCTCACTTCTCGGTACGCCGATGCTGGTGCGTACAATGCAGAAGCTGTCATCGTGCAGCAAAGTAAGTGAAATCATAGTAGCAGTCGGGGCAGATGAAGTGGAAAATACCCGAAAGCTCCTTGAACACGTTCCGGATATCAAACCTTTTGCCGTTGTGGCAGGAGGTGCCGAACGACAGGATTCTGTAGCAAACGGACTCAGAGCCGTGAGCTTTGAAGCGGATATCGTGCTCGTGCATGATGCCGCACGTCCTATGGTCAGCAAGGAAACCATAGAAAAGGTCATAGAGGCCGCTGAAAAGAACGGAGCGGCTATTGCTGCCGTTCCGGCAAAAAATACAATAAAGGTTGTGGACGCAGGGGGCATAGTAAAACGCACTCCGGAGCGCGCTTCCCTTTGGGAAATACAGACTCCTCAGGGCTTTAAGAAGGATATATTGCAGGAAGCATATAAAAAAGCATTCGAGGACGGTTTCAAGGGAACAGATGATGCAAGCCTGGTAGAGCGTGCGGGACATCTGGTGGAAGTAGTTATGAGCGACTACAGAAACATAAAAATCACGACTCCTGAGGACCTCCTGATAGCAGAAGCCTTCCTCGGCAGCGATGCCCTCGATTCGGCAAAAAAAGGAATCGATGCTGCTGTGGATTTTGTTTCCGAAAAAGCGGAAGAATTCAAGAGAAAATGGAAGGAAGGTAAATTCTGATGACACGTTTTGGCATGGGATATGACGTGCACCGTCTGGTGGAAGGACGAAAGCTGATACTTGGCGGCGTCGATGTACCCTATGAAAAAGGCCTCCTGGGACATTCGGACGCTGACGTGCTGCTCCACGCAATTACGGACGCGCTCTTGGGTGCGGCAGCGCTTGGCGATATCGGCAAACATTTTCCCGATACGGACCCGCGGTTTGAGGGCGCGGACAGTCTGAAGCTTCTTGTTCACGCTATGGGACTTATACGTGAAAAGGGTTACGAGGTAGGCAATATTGACGCAACGATTGTTGCCCAGCGCCCGAAGCTTGCTCCTTATATAGAAGCTATGAGGGACAATATCGCCGGTGCTCTCGGAGTTGATAAAGATCAGATAAATGTCAAAGCGACCACCGAAGAAAAACTCGGCTTCACCGGAAGCGGAGAAGGAATGTCGGCATACGCTGTAGCAGGAATAGAAAAGAAATGAAATCATGACCCGGTAGGCGCATAGGTATCTGCCGGGTTCTTTTATTGGCGAGGAAAGAGACGAAATTCGGTCAGAGGAAAAATAAAATGTCAAAAAATCAAAAATAACTCTTGATTTTTTGACTTGAAATGAATATTATAAGACTTGTGATTATCACTCAACTATATGGAGTGCTAACAAAGAAGATGAAATCAAACATAGGAGGAAGATAAACATGATTAAGCCATTAGGCGAACGCGTAGTAGTAAAGGTTTCCGAGCAGGATATGAAGACAGCAAGCGGTATCGTACTGCCGGACACGGCAAAAGAGAAACCGCAGCAGGGTGAAGTTGTCGCTGTCGGTTCCGGCAAACTCCTTGAGAGCGGAAAGGTTGCTCCGATGGAAGTCAAAAAAGGCGATATGGTCCTCTTTGCAAAATACTCCGGCAACGAAGTAAAGGTAGACGGTGTTGACTACCTCATCATCCGCCAGAGCGACATCCTCGCAGTTCTTTAATAGATAAAACACAAATTATTGGAGGTTCTTGAATATGGCAAAACAGATTTTATTCGATGAAGATGCACGCCGCGCACTCGAAAGAGGCGTAGATGCACTCGCTAATGCAGTAAAAGTAACGCTCGGACCTAAGGGCCGCAACGTTGTTCTTGAGAAAAAATTCGGTGCACCGACAATAACAAACGACGGTGTCACGATTGCACGTGATATCGAGCTCGAAGACCCGTTTGAAAATATGGGCGCACAGCTCGTCAAAGAAGTTGCTACAAAGACGAACGACGTCGCAGGCGACGGCACGACGACAGCCACAGTCCTCGCACAGGCTATGATTCACGAAGGTATGCGCAACGTTGCTGCAGGTGCTAACCCGATGGTACTCAAAAAGGGTATCGACCTCGCTACGAAAGCACTCGTTGAAGAAATCAAGAAAAAATCCAAGAAGGTCGCAAGTCAGGAATCCATCGCTCAGGTTGCTTCCATCTCCTCTTCTGACGAAGAGACTGGCAAGCTCATCGCTGAAGCTATGGAGAAGGTCGGCAAAGACGGCGTTATCACGGTTGAAGAGTCCAAGACGATGGAGACGAACCTCTCC
>JAILNL010000012.1 GCA_024691625.1 Schwartzia sp. (in: firmicutes) | reverse complement strand
CATGCTGCAGCCGAAGCTGGCTCTTCTTGATGAGACGGATTCAGGTCTTGATGTTGACGCGGTGCAGATTGTTTCAAAGGGTGTAAGCGCGTTCCATAACGAGGAAAACGCCTGCATCATCATCACTCACAACGCGCGTATTTTGTCGGAACTCAAGGTAGACCGTGTTCATGTTCTCGTGAAGGGAAGCATTGTTGCCGAGGGCGGCGCGGAGCTTATTGACGAAATCAACCGCAATGGCTTTACGCATCTTATCGGACAGGCAGAATGAGGTGCGGTCATGGCAAAGAAAAAGACATTTATTGAGGATATAGAGCGGTCGCTCTATGACATACGAAACGAGGACCGTTCCGTTTATAAGTCGGAAAGCGGTCTTACGGAGGATATCGTTCTCGATATTTCCGCAAAAAAGAATGACCCGGAATGGATGAAGGAGTTCCGTCTTAAGGCGCTTGACGTCTACAATCATACGGAAATGCCTACATGGGGCCCTGACCTTTCGGATCTGAATATGGACGAAATCGTAACCTACGTGCGTCCTGACGCCAAGATGGTAGGCAACTGGGATGAAGTGCCTGAGGATATCAAGGACACCTTTGACCGTCTCGGTATTCCCGACGCGGAAAAGACATCTCTTGCAGGTGTCGGCGCCCAGTACGACTCCGAGGTGGTTTACCACAGCATTCAGGAGAGTCTTACGAAGCAGGGCGTAGTTTATACTGATATGGAAACAGCGCTTCGGGAGTACGGGGACATCGTAAAGGAATACTTCATGAAGCTGGTACCGCCGAAGGATCACAAATTCGCGGCGTTACACGGTGCTGTCTGGTCGGGCGGCTCTTTTGTCTATGTTCCCGAGGGAGTGCAGGTAAAGATTCCTCTGCAGTCCTATTTCAGGCTGAACGCCGCGGGAGCAGGTCAGTTTGAGCACACACTTATAATTGTGGAAAAGGGTGCAAGCCTTCATTTCATCGAGGGCTGCTCCGCGCCTAAGTACAATGTGACGAATCTTCATGCAGGCTGCGTTGAGCTTTTCGTAAAGGAAGGTGCGCGGCTGCGTTATTCAACCATTGAAAACTGGTCCCGCAAAATGATGAATCTCAATACGAAACATGCCCTTGTCGAAAAGGACGGTAACATCGAATGGGTATCGGGTTCCTTCGGCTCTCACGTTTCCATGCTTTATCCGACGAGTATTCTTCATGGCGAGAATGCGAAGTGCGAGTTCACGGGTGTTACCTTTGCAGGACACGGACAGAATCTTGATACCGGTGCAACGGTAGTGCACGCGGCTCCGCATACCTCCGCGACAATCAATACCCGTACCATTTCGAAGGACGGAGGTATTGCCACATACAGAAGCGGAGTAAAGGTCACATCCAACGCACCCTATGCCAAATGCTCGGTGAACTGCGAATCCCTGATGCTGGACAGCGAATCACGCTCTGACACGCTGCCTACCATGGATATTCAGGGTGATGAAGCGGATATCGGACACGAAGCAAAAATCGGCCGCATCAGCGACGAGGCGGTCTATTATCTCATGAGCCGCGGTATCAGCGAGGACGAGGCCCGTGCTATGATTGTGCGGGGCTTTGTTGAGCCGATTGCAAAGGCTCTGCCGCTGGAGTACGCGGTTGAAATGAATAATCTTATTAATATTGAGCTGGAAGGGACGATGGGCTGATGGCAGAGACAAAAGAACAGATTGTTTTCAGCGAGATTCCCATGCGCACATGGCGCTGGCTCGGTGTTAATGAAGCAAAAATGCCTGCATGTGTCTTTGATGAGGCAGGTGCAGGCCGTCTGATAACTGTTCCAAAGGGACAGAAGGCTGAGGCCGTTGTGGTCTATCGCGATGAGCTTGCGGGGAAAATCCGTGTTGAACTGGAGGAGGGCTCTCAGTTCCATCTGGTGCGTGCAGTACTGGCTGACGGACACCCTCATGCAGATACGGTTGAAGTAATTTGTGATAAAGATGCTGAGTTCAGATACACGGCTGTTGAGGCCGGCGGAAGCGAGGCTGCATCAAAGCTTTTCGTCGAGCTTAAAGGGGACGGGAGCAAAGCGGATGTTTCTTCCCTGTACTTTGCGGACGGTAAGCGTCGTGTGGATTTGAACTACATAATCCGTCAAGAGGGGCGTCACACAGACGCAACCATGATGGTTCATGGGGCCATGACCGGGGAAAGCGAGAAGGTTTTCCGCGGTACGCTTGATTTCATAAAGGGCTCTGAGGGCTCTGTGGGACGCGAGCGCGAGGAAGCAATGCTCCTTTCACCAAAAGTAAGAAACCGTTCCGTTCCGCTCATGCTTTCGGGAGAAGCGGACGTTGACGGACATCATGCGGTCAGCATAGGAAAGATGGACGAGCAGAAGCTGTTCTATCTTATGAGCCGCGGACTGGATTTGGAAGAGGCTAAAAAGCTTGTAGTCGAGGCAGCAATCGCGCCTGTTTTGGCACGTATCCCAGACAAGGAGCTTGCTGACGAAAT
>JAILNL010000175.1 GCA_024691625.1 Schwartzia sp. (in: firmicutes) | reverse complement strand
GAATATGTGGAATACTCATACAGACCTTCCGGGTTTGAGGGGTACGAGTATTTTAAGCCTGTGGCGCTTTATCAGACAGGGCTTATGAGCATCGTTTTTTTGATTACAATTATTCTTACGGTGCTTCAGGCTAAACGTCAGATTATGCAGACAGGAAAGGTTGCGTTGGTTTCCTTTTTCCTGACGGCGGTTGTGCGTTTCGGATGTGGTTTTTTCTACCTTTCCACGCGAAGCGGACTTCATATGGGGCAGATTGCGGCGCTTGGGGTTATGGCGGTCTGTCTGATACTGTTACTTGTACGTCGGCGCAAAAAGATATGGAGCGTCTATCACTGAGAGGAGAAAGAGATGAGAATAGAGACAACCAGAAAGCATCCCAAGGTCAGCTTTATAAGCAAGCTGCTGATTTTGTTTTTTGCGGCGCTGCTGCCGTTCCTGCTGTCCAGTCCTAAAAGTCTTACGGCATCAAGGGGAATGGACCGTGTAAACGGAACCAAGATTCTTGTGCTTAACTATCATAAGGTGGACAACGAAAATATTTCACTGTCAGTGCTTCCAAAGGATTTTGACCGGCAGATGAAATACCTGAAGGATAATAATTTCCACACCATCACCATGGATGAAATGTACGCGGCTCTGACAGAGGGAGCTGAGCTTCCGGAAAATCCGGTGGTCATTACATTTGATGACGGATATGACGACAATTATAAATATGCCTATCCCATACTGAAGAAATACGGATTCAAGGGAACGATCTTTGTTATCACCAGCTTCCTTGACCGCGGGCAGCCCGGTTACATAACCTGGGGGCAGGCGCAGGAAATGGAATCCAGCGGTGTAATCAACATCGAATCCCATACGGTTACACACAGCTCCATGACTGAGCAGACAGATGAGCAGCTTCGCTTTGAAATGGCGGAATCCAAGCGCGATATTGAGCAGCGGCTCGGCAAGACTGTAGGGTTTATTGCCTATCCGACAGGAACCTTTAATCTTCATATCGCAAGCCTTGTCAAAGAGGCCGGGTATAAGGGAGCTTTTACCATCAAGTACGGAAATGTAGACAGGGCAAGCAATCTCTATGCTCTGGAGCGTGTGCCGATTTTCCATACGGAGGATACATACCGCTCATTCCTTGAGCGTCTGCAGTACGTTCCTGTGTTTGAACGGCTGGGGTGGATAAAGAGCTGAACCACATTTCGCCACCGAAATTCGGCGAAAATAAAAAATGAATAATTAATCCCAGAAAACTGTGGCAGATTTATGGCTGCCACAGTTTTATTTTTCTCAAATTTACTGCGTTTGAAAAATCCAACACATGATATTGTGTTGGATTTTTTTTCAATACAAAAATCTTGTGTGCGATTCTGTGGGGCAGGATACGTCTAAATATACATGAAACTGTGAACAAATAGGAAAATAATCCCTAAATTATGCAAAAAATCGGTCCTTTAGAACATATGCTCGTGCAAATGGGGTGGGAGAAATGAAAAAGAAAGAGGATAAAAGTGGGGAAAAGTGGTAAAATGTGGTTGTAAAGGTTGAAAGGTGGTGATGATGGAATGTTAATGGGTGAACACGCGCATACAGTTGACGCGAAAGGCCGTGTCATTCTGCCGGCAGAGTTCCGGGCAGATTTGGGAGAGCATTTCGTCATCACGCGTGGACTTGATACCTGTCTTTTCGTATATGGGGAAGAGGAATGGGATAAGTTTTCGAAAAAGCTCATGGCTCTGCCAACGACGAATCCTGAGGCACGCGCTATCGTACGTTACTTTCTTTCGGGAGCGCGGCAGCTGGAATGCGACCGTCAGGGGCGTTTCCTTATTCCAAGCAATCTTCGCCAGCATGCGAAATTGAAAAAAGATGTAGTGCTTAACGGTGTCATCAACCGCATTGAGGTATGGAGCAAGGACGAGTGGACAAGCTACAACGATTCCATTTCCACCTCTGTGGAGCAGATTGCGGCGACCTTGGCGGATCTGGGAATCTAAGGAGGGGCTTCGATGGAGTTTCATCATGTAAGCGTGATGCCGGAGGAGACCATCCGCGGACTTATAACGGACCGCAGCGGTATTTATGTAGACTGCACTTTGGGCGGAGCGGGCCATTCGGGCCGTATCGCCGAACAGCTGACAGAAAATGGGCGTATCATCGGTATTGATCAGGATGCCGAGGCTATCGAGGCAGCGGGAAAACATCTCGCGGGAAGCCGGTGCCGTGTTGATATAGTCCATGACAATTTCCGCAATCTTGATGCGATCCTTAAGGCACAGGATGCCCCTTTGGTTGACGGGGTTCTGTTCGACCTGGGGGTATCCTCGCATCAGATAGATGATGCGGACAGGGGGTTTTCCTACATGCAGGATGCGCCCCTTGATATGCGGATGGACCCAAACGGACTTCTTACTGCGGAAGATATCGTAAATGACTGGGACGAGGAAGAACTGAACCGTATATTTCATGAGTACGGTGAGGAACGCTGGTCAAAGCGTATTGCACAGTTCATAGCCGAGGCCCGTGCCGAAAAGCGTATTGAGACTACAGGGGAGCTTGTAGATATAATATGCAGGGCGATTCCAAAGGCTGTGAGAAGGGCAGCGGGAGGACATCCTGCAAAAAGGGTGTTCCAGGCGGTCCGGATTGCAGTGAATGATGAGCTTGGAATTCTTGAGAATACGTTTCGTACAGCAGTACGACATCTGAAGCCGGGAGGAAGGATTGCAATAATAACCTTCCATTCGCTTGAAGACCGTATAGCAAAAAATACACTGCGTGAAATGGCGCGGGGCTGTATCTGCCCACCGGAGCTTCCTGTGTGCATGTGCAACCATAAGCCTGAAATAAAACAGCTCGGGAAAGCAATCAAGCCGGGGAAGGATGAATTGGCTGAGAACCCGAGAAGCCGCAGCGCAAAGCTTCGGATTGCAGAAAAACTTTGACAGGAGACCTGCTTAAAACATTGCAGACTCTGTAGGAGGGGGAAATAGGAATGCCAGCCAGACAACTTCAGGAAGACTACTATTATGAAGAGCAGCCTGCCGTAAGACCTGCCATAAAGCCTGCTCCCAGACGTGCCCCGAAAAACCGTCCTCATATAAATTCCAACCTGCGGTTTCGTATTGGTGTTATTGCGCTTGCGCTTGCCGTTACGGCGGCAGTTTCCGTGTCGCGCACCGTCATAAGCGCTACGCGCGGATATGAGCTCGTGCAGACTCAGAATCAGGCTGCACAGCTTGAGAAGGAAAACAAGCAGCTTGAGCTGCAGATTGCCGAGATGCGGTCTCCAGAGCGTATCAAGAATATTGCAACGAATGACTTGGGGATGAGCGTTCCACGCGATGTTTACTTCGCGGCAGAAAAATAAGAGAAAGTATAAGGGGGTGCCTCAAGGCACCCTTTTGTTATTGCTGATTTAAACCGTACAGGGAAGTTTTACCTTTGGCAAAACTGGAATGAATGCGTTATAACTCGGCAGAAGATGCCTCTGCCTCTGTAGGTGGGACAGGGACAAATAACAGACGGTGAGCATATCTCCAGCCTCGTTGAAATGCTGCAGAGGAAGGTTTGCCTATGGCAAACCTTGATTAAAGGCATTATAATTATATAGTTATGGAAGATTTTTTGATGAAGTTTTTTAGTGAAGGGGATAAACATGAGAAAGAAACTCAAAAATTTAGCAGCACTTGTTGAAGGAGCAGAAATCTCCGGAAACGCTGATACATTTATTACTGATATCGTACAGGATTCGCGCCAGGCAGGACGCGGCGCCATGTTTGTCTGCATGGAAGGCGCTCATGTAGACGGACATACCTTTATTGATGATGTCGCAAAGAAGGGCGCAGCAGCAATTATTACAGAGCGCAAGGGTGTAAGAGCTCCTGCAGGAGTTGCGGTGCTTACCGTTCCAAACCTTGATGAGGCACTTAAGGTTATTGTTCCTGCGTTTTTTGATTACCCGGGACAGCGTCTGCGCATGATTGGTATTACGGGTACTAACGGAAAGACGACGACAAGCTATCTTATCCGCGCAATACTTCGTCAGGCAGGTCATAAGGTCGGACTTATCGGCACGATTCAGATAATGATAGGGGATAAAATTCTGCCTGTTCATAATACGACGCCTAATATAGTTGACCTTCAGCGAACTCTTTACCGGATGGTGGAGGACGGCGTGGAGTACGCAGTAATGGAGGTTTCCTCCCATGCGCTTGACCAGGGCCGTATTGCAGGCTGTGAATTTGACACCGCGGTATTTACTAACCTTACACAGGATCATCTTGATTATCACAAAACAATGGAAAACTACCGCGCGGCAAAGGCCAAGCTTTTTGAAATGCTGGGAGAAGGCATAAAGCCGGGAAAGACGGCTGTTGTAAATATCGACGACCCGGCAGGAGAATATATGCTGGAGCATGCTGCCTGTGACAAGATTACCTACGCTGTAGAGTCGGAAGAAGCGAAGCTTCGTGCGGTTGAGGTCAAGGTACGCCAGACTGGAGCTTCATTTGCGGTACAGGGCGGCTTCGGACGCATTAAGCTGAACCTGCATATTACAGGAATGTTCAATATTTACAACGTTTTGGGCGCAGTGGGCGCTGCCGTGGCGGAAGATATTCCGACGGCTGCAATTGAGCAGGCTCTCCAGAATTTTATGGGAGTGCCGGGACGCTTTGAGCTTGTTGACTGCGGACAGCCCTTTGCGGTAGTTGTTGATTACGCGCATACTCCGGACGGATTGGAGAATATTCTTCGCACGGCGCGTCAGATAACGGAAAGGAAAATTATTACCGTATTTGGCTGCGGAGGAGACCGGGATAAAACAAAACGTCCGATTATGGGCAGGATTGCCGCGGAGCTTTCGGATGCGGTAATTGCAACCTCGGATAATCCGCGTACAGAGGATCCTGCTGCTATTCTTGAAGATGTCATGAAGGGTGTCGAGGAAAAAATCGGCGTAAAACCTTATGAGAAAATACAGGACCGACATGAGGCTATTTTTGTTGCAATCGCAATGGCACAGGCGGGAGACACGGTTGTAATTGCCGGAAAAGGGCATGAGAATTACCAGATTTTGAAAAATGAAACCATTCACTTTGATGACCGTGAGGTAGCCCGTGAGGCATTGGGAGGTATTGTCTGATGGTAAAATTTACTTCCGCAGAGGTGCTTGAAGCCACAGGCGCAAAGCTTGCACACGGTGAAAATACCGTGTTTACGGATGTAACTACAGATACAAGAAAAATAAAAGAAGGTTCGCTTTTTGTCGCGCTTCGCGGAGAGCGTTTCAACGGCGAGGATTTCGCGGCGGAAGCGGCTAAAAAGGGCGCTGCCGGTGTGATTGTGAGTGATTCCTGCAAAAAAGAGATTATTGATGAGGTGCAGGCGGCAATTTTCTGTGTTCCTGACACGCTTGAGGCATATCAGAAGCTGGCTCATGCATGGCGCAGGCATTTTGATATACCGGTTGTCGCTATAACAGGCTCCAACGGAAAGACTACGACAAAGGATCTGACGGCGGCAGTCCTCGGGGCAGCGTTTCCGGTGCTCAAGACTGCAGCAAACTTCAATAATGAAATCGGACTTCCCATGACACTCCTCCAGCTTCGGGAGGAACACCGCGCAGCTGTTGTTGAAATCGGAATGCGTGGACTCGGGCAGATTGCCGCGTTGGCTCCTGTGGCTGAACCGTCCATAGGTGTCGTTGTGAATGTGGGAGAAACGCATATGGAACTTTTGGGCTCCATGGAAAATATCGCCAAGGCAAAAGGGGAAATGGTTGAAGCCATTGCTCCGGGAGGAACTGCCGTAATCAATGCGGACAATCCATATAGCGCAGCTATGGCGGAAAAAGCGGCTCCGGGAGTGCGTGTAATTACCTTCGGTATGGAAAAAGATTCGGACGTGCGGGCAGAGGACGTAAGGACAGAAGGGCTTTCACAGAGCTTTACCGCTGTGTTCGGAGGAAAAGAACGTGTCAAATGCAGTATTCCCATGGCAGGGCGTCATAATGTAATGAATGCGCTTGCTGCTCTGGCTGTAGGATATTCACTGGGAATCAAGCCTGAGGTCATGGCGAAAGGACTTGCAAATCCTGATATGACAAAACAGCGCTTTGAGTGTGAAAAACACGGTGACTATACCATAATTAACGACGCGTATAACGCAAGCCCCGCATCGATGGAGGCAGCTTTTGCTACTCTGGCGGAGGTCGCCCCCGGAAGAAAGATTGCGGTGCTCGGAGATATGCTTGAGCTTGGTGATATCGCCGTTGAATCACACCGAAGAGTCGGAGAAAAGGCGCAGGCTGCAGGTATATGCGCTCTTGTGACACGCGGAGAAATGGGAGAAGAAATTGCCAACGGCGCAGAGAAGATGGGATTAAAAGATATTTACCGCTGCAAGACACATGAGGAAGCGGCTGATGTCCTCAAAAAAATACTGCAGCCTGGAGACACGGTTCTTTTCAAAGGTTCTCATGGAATGCAGATGGATAAAATCATAGAGCTTCTGTGATATATTTTGCTTGTAGCAAAATTTGAACTATGGCGTTATGTCAGACCTTGTCTGACGAAACTCTTAGGATAATATTTAGTAGAAAAATATTATCCTAAGAGTTATAACTCGGTACAAGATTTTTATATACTTGTGGTGTTTGTCGAGATGAATACTGGTCGGCAAAAATATCTTGCCTCGTTGAAACGCAAAGAGGAATATTTTGCTTGTAGCAAAATTTGAACTATGGCGTTATAATATTACTTTGTTATTTGATGAATAATTTTTTAGTGCATGGCATTATCCCTGCCGGAAGGAGATTGTTTTTTTCATGGAATTGAGTACGCTGCTGCAGGCTGCGGCATTCTCACTCGTCATTGTTCTTATCATGGGGCCTTTTGTTATACCGAAGCTCCATAAGCTGAAATTCGGACAGAGTATCAGAGATGAAGGCCCGAAAAGCCATCAGAAGAAAAGCGGAACGCCTACCATGGGAGGCCTCATGATTGTGGCGGCTGTTACGGCGGCATCGCTTTTGACGAGCGGAGGAAACACGGCTGTACTGCTGGCAGTTTTTGTCATGCTCGGACATGCGGTTATAGGCTTTGTTGATGACTATATTAAGGTTGTAAAAAAACGCAATCTTGGACTCAAAGCGAAGCAGAAGCTTGCGGGTCAGATTATTATGGCTGTCGTAGTAACTTATATAGGAACGAACTGGCTTGGAATGACGACGGATCTTTGGATTCCATTCGTCTCGCACACAGTTGATTTGAGCATTGGGTACTATGTTCTGGTGTTTTTTGTACTTGTCGGCACGACAAATGCCGTTAACCTTACAGATGGTCTTGACGGACTTGCTGCAGGTACTGTTGCCGTGGCTGCTGCGGCTTATGCGGTCGTATGCATGTGGTTTGGCAAGGTGGAGCTTGCTGCCTTCTGTGCGGCTGTTACGGCAGCGTGTGTCGGTTTTTTGCGGTTCAATGCACATCCTGCGAAGGTGTTCATGGGAGATACAGGGTCGCTTGCTCTCGGAGGAGCCGTGGCTGCTGCGGCTATTCTCACGAAAACAGAACTGCTTCTTGTATTGATTGGCGGCGTATTCGTCGCGGAGGCGCTTTCGGTAATTATTCAGGTCATTTCATTTCAGACCACGGGAAAGCGTGTTTTCCTTATGAGCCCTCTTCATCATCATTTTGAGCTGAAGGGCTGGCCCGAAACG
>JAILNL010000121.1 GCA_024691625.1 Schwartzia sp. (in: firmicutes) | reverse complement strand
ATCAGATGAAGCCGCAAATCTTTCATAAGCATACCCCCTTATTATTTATATATGGAAACAGATAAAGGACATCTTTCTCCTTTATCCGAGATTGGTTATTCTGTTTTTTCAAAGTATCCGTCGAGTTTTTTGATAAACTCTTCCTTTGTAAGCAGCGGCTTATAGTCTGCGAGAATTTTCTTAGCCTTTTCCGCATCATCATAGAGAAGGTCAACGATGGAGCATGCAAATGCCTTTGCCGGTGTAAGTACAGCGGCATCGAAATCAGTAACCGTGAAATCCTTTGTATGGAGTGCGCCGTCTACTCCTCCGATGAACGGGTGGATTGCCGGCATGATATGAGAAAGGTCTCCCATATCTGTTGACGCGCTGAAATGGCCTGCATCAATAATTTCCGTTTCAGGAACCTGTTCACGTACATTCGCAACAAAAATATCATTGAGCTCTGCTGAACAGCTGAGCGGAAGCATTCCCGGCATGGTTTCGATAACGGTCTTCGCTCCCACGGCAGCTCCCCCCGCACGAAGAGCCGCATCGACGCGGGGATGCGTGCTATCGATAGCATCCATTGTTGCCGCGCGGACGTAAAGCTCCATGCGAACATCTTCAGGCACATTGTTTACGAGGTCTCCGCCCTTTGTGATAATCGGATGAACGCGAACCACATCCTTTTCCTGAAATGTCTCACGAAGAGCATTTATACCCATGATTCCGAGGCATGCCGCATTCAGGGCATTGATTCCTTCATGCGGAGCATTTGCCGCATGCGCGGAGCGGCCTACATACTGCACGAGCTTTACCACAAAACCGTTGCTGGATTGTCCGATAGCTACGGTTTTTCCCGGTGTATGATCGCGTGAGTGCATCATCATTGCCATATCTACATCATCAAAGGCGCCGCGGTAGATAAGCTCATCCTTTCCACAGAGATAATGGAGCTTGCCTTCCTTGCGCAGCTTCTGACGATATGTTATTTCTACGTATTCTTCGGCAGGCACTGCAAAGAAAACCGCATCTCCCGAAAGCTCCTGCATAACACCGGACTGAATAAGTCCCTGTGCCGCAGCCAGCATAGCGGATGTCTGCAGAAAATGTCCGCATGTGTGTGCGGCGCCTGTCAGCGGGTCTGCTTTTGGGCTGTCCGGAGTTCCTATAGCATCCAGTTCACCTATTACCGCAACTGTCGGCCCTGCGGTCTTGCCCTTTACACGCGCCTTTACTCCTGTGAGCGCCAATCCCGTTTCAGGTGACAGACCGAGCTTTTTCATATAAGCTTCGATTTTTGCAGCGGTCTTTGTCTCCTTATATCCGAGCTCCGGTGTGCTCTCTATATCTGCTGCCAATGCCTCGATTTCGCTTTTCGATGCATCAATTTTTTCGCAGATAATGCGTTTCATTTCTTCTTTTGTCACACAATCACCCTCATAGTCAACATTTGTCCACTTCCTATAACTTTTTCAGTATAGCACATTCATTTCCTATGCTTCAATAGACTTTGCACCCAAAAAACCGCATTGTCATAGAAAATAAAGAAATCATCCGGCCGCGCGGTATAAATATCCGCAAGACCGAATGATTTGCAATGATTTTCGATATTAACGTGATGTCACTTCTTTTTTATGTTTTCTTTTGAAGGCTCTACCGCATAATCCTCAAGAAATTCCAGGCTTCCTTCCCCGTTCTTTCCTGCACTGATTTTTACTTTGACGCCCAGCGGAAGAAACATATTTTTCTCTCCATGCCCCACAGGAATACCGCGTATTGCAGGTTTTCCCGCAAGCTGCGCGTAATATTTGAGGATTTCTTCTATGGGCGGCTCTCCCGGGTCATTTCTGCCATTATCAAACTCTCCATAGGCAATTCCGTTTACCCGTTTCAAAAGACCGTTTGAATAAAGCTGCCGCATCATCCGATCGACACGGTAAGCATCCTCGTCGGTTTCCTCAAGCACTAAAATACCACTGTCACCCTTCAGCTCGTACGGCGTTCCGCATGTAGCCGCAATCATGCTGAGATTTCCTCCCACAAGAAGGCCCTCGGCTTCACCGTATGTGACTGACGTAATTTTCCAGGCTTCGGATTCCGGTATCTGGGTTTTCGTTCTCTGTATCCCTTTTTCAAATTCTTCCAGTGAAAAATAACTCCCTCCGCCGCCAATACTTACAGCCATAGCTCCGTGAATTGTAACCAGATTGCACCGCTCGCCAAGCACATTATGAAGTGCGGTAATATCACTGTATCCGATGAACAGCTTTGGGTGTTTTTTAATTATGTCAAAATCCTCTTTCCCCATCTCATCAAGCATGCACATGGAGCCATATCCGCCACGCAGGCACACTATTGCAGCAATATCATCATCAGCAAACATTTGCGTAAGATCTAAAGCGCATTGAAGATAATGTCCGTCAAGGTAATCATAGACGTAATCCTTTGCTCCATCTGCTACCTTTACGCGATACCCGAGATCCTTAAGATATTTCACCGCCTCTGTCAGATAGCCGCCATACCCGTTGATACCCGAAGCAGGCGCCACAATACCTATGCAGTCGCCCGGTTTAAGGGTTTTACCTCTTTGACGCCGTTCTGTTACAGATGCAGCAGGTTCTTTGTCTTTTTTATCCTGCTTTTTCCCTTTTGTTGACGTCCCCGTGTGCTGATGCCGAAATGACATTATACCGGAATCGCTCAGATTTCCATCGTCACTGCTGCTGTTTGCTGCTGCCACAGTATTGTACACTGACTGAAACCCGAATAAAAACACAAAAACAAGAATCACAACTGCAATTTTCCTCATAATCCACCTCCTGACAAAATGAAACTAATTTATATATTATATTATAACGCCTTTATCCCAGTTTTGCCGATAAAAAAATCGGCAGACACCTGTATTGGCATCTGCCGAAACATATCATTTTTCTTTTTTCAAATCGTTGATGAACTCCTGAAGCTTATCCATTTTTACATGCTGCATAACAACGATGTGGGATAACTCGCCTCCAAGACGCGCATCAAAATCCGGAGCAAGGTCATATTTTTCTACAATAGCCTTGGACGGACGTTTGAAATAAACGGTGTTTGACATGGGTTCAATCCATGCCTTCCAGCCCATCTCATCCAACTGTGTCTTAAGCCATGCGGCGCGCTCCAGCATATCTTGTGCCTGCTCTGTGAACCCTTTTTCTCCGTATTTACGTATAATCCATAAAAGCTTCAGCGGAGATAAAGCAGAGCGGGAACAATTAATCATCGGCATACTGCCGTCTAAGTATGTGACATTATACGGATTCTGATTTTGTTTGACATCCATTGTCGTAAGGAAAATACCGGCCGGCTCATCCATGCCGAAGAACTTGTGACCGCTGACTGCTATTGAATCAAACGGGTGAACCTTACGGTTAACAGCATCCTTATACTGTGTATATGGGAGATATCCTCCGAAGAGCGCAGCATCTACATGACGGTATACCTCGATATCAGGATATTTTGCCAGGACAGCGTTCAATGCATCCATATCATCAACGCCACCCTTGAATGTTGTTCCCATTGCATACACCATAAGTGCAGGACGGTCCGGAACAAGTCTGCTTTCAAGTTCTTCTGGAATCATACGTCCATGCTCATCTGAAGGTACAAGCACGAGGTCAATATTCTGCACATCGGCCAGACGCATGTTGGAATAATGCGCTGCATCCGATACATACATAACAGGTTTTTTCTGCGTTTTCTTCTCAAGATATTTTGAGCCGAAATAAATTCCGTGGCTGTTTCCGTCAGTTCCGCTAAACGTGACAAGGCCCCAAAGATTATCCAGATCAAAACCATAATGCGGTCCGAAGAAATCAATGACAGCACGCTCAAATTTCAGCGCATTGAGGTGACCGCCCTCATGAATCTCAAACGGATCTCCGGCATTATTTACCATAGCCATGTATGAATGAGAATCCAGATACCATTTGTAAAACTCAGTCAGATGGATATCATGATTGGCAGGATAGCCGAAATCATACGCCTTGTGCGTGTCAATATACTCAGCATATTTATCAAGTACCGCCTGTTCCTCCGAGGTCGGAGCTGAATATGCTGTGCTGCAGGAAATCCCCAAAATGACCGCAGCAGCCAAAATACCTGCCGCTTTTTTTACCCCTTTAGCCTGAATAAACCTCATTCTTTTCCCTCCCGTTCAACTTGAACAAAATAATTTTCACACTAGGGATATATTTGACACAAAAAAAGAATTTCCTGCTTTTTAATTGAATTTTCAAACAAAAAGCAGATGCCGTAAGACATCTGCCAAAAATTCACAGCGACCGCAAGGCCGCCAAAAGTTCTTCATTTTCTTCTTTTGTTTTGACCGCGACGCGGACAAACATATTATCCAGTCCGGGGTAGTTAGAACAGTCACGCAGGAGAAAGCCTTTTTCGCGCATTCGGGCGCAGAAAGCTGCGGAGCTTTCCCACTCTTCTCCAAGATGGATAAGTATAAAATTGACCGTCGGTTCAAATACCTTAAATCCCGAAATCGTGCGAAGCTCTCCTGCAAATCTTGCGCATTCCTCCGCAACCAGTTTCTGTGATTTTTTCTGATACTCCGTATCCTTAAGTGCCGCAACACCTGCTCTCTGAGCAGGAAGGTTCACGTTCCATGGGTCTTTCCCCATGTCCATCTTTTCCGCGCGGTTCGGATTTGTAACTGCAAAACCAAGGCGCAGCCCCGGGAGCGCGTAAAATTTCGTAAGCGAACGAAGTATTATGAGATTATCGTATTTTGCAGTAAGCGAGCGAACGGAATATGCATCCTCGTCCTCACGAAAATCAAGAAAAGATTCATCTACGGCGACAATTGTTCCGGTTAATCCGGCTTTTTTAATGAGCTTTTCCAGTTCTGCACTTTTAAGCATATTACCTGTAGGGTTATTCGGATTACCCAGAAGAATGCAGTCAATGCCCTCAAGCTCTACAGAATCCACAGAAAGAACGAAATCCTCTTCCTCTTTCAGCGTATGATAGACTACGTCTGCTCCTGCTGCCAGCGCCGCACGCTCGTACTCACTGAAGGACGGTATCGGAAGCAGAACCTTTTTCGGATGCTCTGTATGAAAAAGCACATAAAAAAGCTCCGCCGCGCCGTTTCCAAGAACAAAATAATCCGCAGGAACTCCGTAAAAGTCAGAAAGCGCTTCCTTCAACGCTTTTCCGCTTGGGTCAGGATAATGAATAATATCATCTATGGAATCTGCAACCGCTGTCCGCACGGACGATGCCAGCCCCAGAGGATTAATATTGGCACTGAAATCTCTCCAGCCGCCCTCCGGTGCTCCTTCGCAATATACATTTCCGCCATGCACGAATCTGTTTTCCATAGGATTACTCCTTCTCTATAATGGTTCCGCCCGATATGAGCTCCGCACTCTGGAGAAATGTAAGATGCGGGAATTTTTTCTGTAAAACGGCAGCCTGTGTCTCCACGAAAAGCTTTTTACGCTCGGGAGAAAACAGGACGCCCAATATCGTGCCGCTATGCGCTACATTGACGCCAAGAGCCCCAAGAGTGCGGGATTCCGCGATAATTTCCGAAAGCTGCGCTTTGTGTAAAATAGCCTGATTTGCAAGGGCACTTTTCGTTGCCGCTGCCGCAATGGACGCCGCCGTACGGGGTTCTGCCAAAAGTGCCAGCGCGGCTTCGGTCTGCTCTTCGTTTTTTACGCTGAGCTCACTGAGATCATCACGCTGGTGAAAAGCAAGTGTATCCACCGCCCCGCCTGTATCAAAAATCGCAATCTGCATACGTGGCAGCTCTCCCAGTGATTCATAGCATTCGCCCGTCATGTGGTTAAGGCGCACTACACCTTCAAAAAAAATGCCGTCAGTAGGCTCAATGCCCGCAGCAATACGTGACACCTCAGGAGCAGTAATCTCATGCCCGAACACCGCCGCCACCGCGTAGCAAACGGCAGCAATATCCGCGCTTGATGATGCCATGCCCTTACCTATGGGCAGCTCTGACGAAAGCGCAATCCCATACGGAAAAGATGCTTCCCCAAGATAATGCAGCGTACGTTCAAGAGCCTTTTCTGCTTTCGCGCCGAGTCCTTTTCTGTATACGGCTTCATCAGTAACAATAACTGTTGTATATAAATTTACCGGGCATGTCACGAGAAACGGGACACCCTTTCGGGTTCCCTGCACAAGCTCGCCGCATGATCCCGGTACCTTGACTGTCAGCTTCATGGAGTTTCTTCTCCCATTCGTTCTATTGAATAAATCTGTCTGCCACCAGATATGTCAGCAGTACAAGCGCTTCAGTAAGCGTAGCAGTTGCTCCGTAAACATCCCCTGTCATGCCGCCGATTCTTTTCGTGACGTAGCCCGCGAAAAAATATGTAAACGCAGTACCCACAGCGAGACAAACAAATGCTTTAATCCCTAACGGCGCAAGCAGCAGAAGTGTTGTTAAGAGCGCAATCGGAAGAGTATTCGCCGTTGAATAATCAGAAAACATTCTTCCCAGTCCGTCAGGACGTGCAAGCGGGAAACGGCGTATTTCGATTACGACCATAAAACGTGCAATTATCGGCATCGCAAAGAGCGCAGGTACTAAAAGAGACGGTTTCATATCAAGAAGTGTTCCCCACTCCAAAAGCATAAGCGCAACAAAGCAAAATACCGCATTTGAGCCGACACAGCTGTCCTTCATGATTTCCAGCATGCGTTCACGGGAACGGCCTGAAAAAACTCCGTCCATAGTATCCATGAAGCCGTCGCAGAAAATCCCGCCTGACATCAGAATGGGCAGTACCAGTAGCACAACGGTCACGAGGTGCGGTGGCAAAACCACTCCGTACGAT
This sequence comes from Schwartzia sp. (in: firmicutes), assembly GCA_024691625.1. Taxonomy (GTDB): domain Bacteria; phylum Bacillota; class Negativicutes; order Selenomonadales; family Selenomonadaceae; genus Schwartzia. The sequence continues at coordinate 505 of JAILNL010000121.1, read as the reverse complement.
GGCAGAAGCGCCGTCATAAGATATGCTGCCCCCGCGTAAATCGCACCGAGCACGGCACCGATAAGCGGAAAGAATTTCACGCTGGAGCCGAAATCCTGCTCTGTCCAGTTATCCTGTTTTACGATACAAAGACGCGTCAAAAACTGCAGTCCGATAAAAAAAGCACGCATCCCAAAACCCCTTGATTTTAGTAGAACATCTCAATCGCGTGCGGAATAGTTTCCACCTTCATAGGAAGAGACGGTCCCTTCTCTCCGTCGAGGTCTCCCTCTACGGCTTCGCCCGCATCGACTGTGATTTTTTTTGCCTGAACATATAAAAGATTCGGGTCGTCAGGACGTACATTTCCCGAAACAACATCTTTTGCCAAGGCAACAAAGCACGGAAGGCTGCATTTTTTGACAACAATCAAATCCAGCTTTCCGTCATCAAGCTTTGCAAGAGGCGCAACATTTTTCAGTCCTCCTGCGGTACCGCTGTTGACGATAACAAAGAAATAAGCATG
>JAILNL010000068.1 GCA_024691625.1 Schwartzia sp. (in: firmicutes) | reverse complement strand
GCTTGTGTGAGATCATCGGGCTCGCCCCTGAGCTTCATGTGCAAGTCACCACTCGGATCGACTGAATAGTCCATATCCCGATGCAAATGCTCGCCTAATCCCAGAAGAGCGGTCTGTGCCAGACTCGAAATGCCCGCACAGACGATATCCCTTCCCCGTTCTGCCGTGCCGCTGTGGCCGTAGACACGGTACTCGGATATCTTCCCGTCCTTGTTGCGAAAAACGTCTATGTTGATCATAGGCGATTAAGCCTCGATCTTCTCGATAACGACCTTCGTGTACGGCTGACGATGACCCTGACGACGGCGATAGTTGCTCTTAGCCTTGTACTTGAAGACAAGAATCTTCTTGTCCTTGCCCTGAGCCTCTACCTTGCCCGTGACCTTCGCACCCTCAACGACCGGCTTGCCGACTTTAACATCGCCGTCTGCTACGACTGCGAGAACTTCGTCGAACGTTACAGCATCGCCTGCCTCAGCGTCCAGCTTCTCAACGTAGATAACTTCGCCTTCAGCAACCTTGTACTGCTTGCCGCCTGTTTTGATGATAGCATACATATTTCTTACACCTCCCGTTTGTTTACTCGCCAACTTCGGTACGGAATAACCGTTTTGGGAACCTCGCTGTGCGGTTGGGGCTAAGCGGCATGAGCCGCTTAAACATAGTCAGGCGCGCTCTGCACCTAACCTAACGTATAGTATCATACTCCAATCAGCTTGTCAACGAATTTATTTTACCAATCAAAAACGGCAGGCACAAAGCCTGCCGTAAACATCAAACCGAAAACATCAGCTGCGGAGTGCAAACTCATCTCCCGCAAGAACAAGAGCAAACCCTCCGAAGCCCGTATCAACCACCAGCACAAGCTGGAAATTCCCCTCAGGCACGGAATTTTCACTTACCCTCGGCATATCCAGGTCAATCTCCATATCGTCTCTTGCGGCATCAACCGCAAAAAGTCCGTTGACCACGTTCAAAAACTCACAGATGCAGTCAACCGCCAGAGCATCTACACTCTGAATATCCTCATGACTGTACCTGCGTGCCATCTCAAGGAAAACCTCGTCCTTTGCATAGACGCCCGTCACCATTGATACTCCGCCCAAAAGACGCTGGGAAACAATATGTGAAAGCTCCGCTGACTCATGAATAGGCTCGCACGTATTCACCACGACTGTCGTATCCATAAAACGCTTCAGCGAATGAATGAAAAGCTCACTGAATGCTGCGTAACGGTCGGCTTCCATCTCAAGCCCCGTCTCCAAAGCTCTCTTTTTCACAACAGTCCGTATCGGTGAAACCTCAAGAGCATCGTACGCCTTGAACAAATCTGCAAGCTCCGCAAAGGTTATCAGCTTCCTGTCAAGAAGAACCTGTGCGAAAGCCAGATCCTCATCACGCACGGCCGAACGGAGCTCCTCCATCTGCACCGCGCTGAGCAGCCCGTTCTTTCCTGCTTCACGCAGGAATCCTTCGCCCGAAGCATCACCTTTTATGGACGCTATCTGCTCTGCGGACAGCATACCCTTTCGAAGAGCTGTAATCGGAGTATCCGCTTTATTCTCGGCAGCATTTTTAAGCAATTCAAAAATATCTGTCTGTGTGATTTTGCCTTCATTCAGAAGATACTGTGCAAAATACCCGCTATTCATCTTACTCAGCCTTCTTTCGGATTGCAGCCAGTGCCTTCTTTATCTGTTCAGACGTATATGGCTTCTGGATAAAATCAAGCGCTCCCATCTTTAAGGTTTCCATCAGCTTCTGCGGCGTTCCGGCCGAAGAAAGCATAATGACCGGCATCTCCGGGTTCACCTCCCGAATGGCCTGAAGTGCTTCGATTCCACCTACTTCCGGCATAACAATATCAAGGAAAATACCGTCCGGCTTTTCCTGGAGGTCTTTCATAACAGCTTCTTTTCCGTTCTCTGCTTCTATAACCTCACAGCCCAGCCCTTCAAGCTCAGCACGCAGTTTTTTCCGCAGAAGCTGTGAATCATCTGTAATAAGAATCTTCAATTTCCTTTCCAAACAAAACGCCTCCCTCGAAACATTATTTGATTTATTATAACGCATTTATTCGAGTTTTGCCAGAGGCAATCCCCTTCGCACTTCCCCGCAGGGGCTCGCAGCCGCCCCAAGCCAACATGCCGTTGGCATTTTAGTTTGGCGCGCAGTGTCTGAAGGAGTTTGCCGATACACTCGGACGCGGTCGGCAGTACAGTAGCAAAACACTCTTAAGTTCCCACGCGGCTGAAGCAAAAGTAGCCCGAAAGGCGTTAACGGAGGTGTTGATATGCCTGTGGCATATCAACTTGGAGGCAAGCACTCCTTGTAGGGTTCTGAAGGGACAACGTCCCTTCAGAAAGACATTAACTTCAATACATAAAAACGGGGCTGTGATTTTCACAGCCCCGTAAGCATTATTATTTAGCAGCTTCTTTCTCAGAAACAGTCACTTTCTCAGCACCTTTTTCTTCAACAGTCTCAGCAGATTTTTCCTCTGCTTTTTCAGCAGGATTTTCTTCTGCTTTTTTCTCTGCAGCGGTAACCCTTTCATCCGACTTTTCTGCGGTTTCTGTATTCCCTTTGGCTGCTTCAGCCGCCGATTCAGCGACGTCCGCAGTCTTTGCTTCCTTCTTTACCTCGACCTTTGTATCTGCCTTCGAGTCAGTTTTCTTATCTGCCTTTGTTTCATTCTTCGACAGACCTGTCTTTTTCAGTATATCATCCAGTTTGAACTCTACGGGCTTCTTCTCAGGCTCCGGCGCGTCCTTGGACACGTTCACCATAGCATGAATGACATTGTCGATTACATACTTCGTCGACAGCCTGCCCATAGGCGGTTTCTGCGGTTCTTTCGCAGCGTCCGGATTCTTTTCCGCTTCTTCCTGAGCCCGTATTGCTTCCTTGATTGCTTTCTGCTGCTCTTTTTCGGACATTACAGGTGTGGAGCCCGGCTCAATAATGATTTCATTGTTTGCAGGGGTTTCCATAAGATTTTTCAGCTGGTCCTCTGTGGTGACATCATTATCATCAGCGGTGACAACGCCCTGCCCCTGCATTGCCGACAAAAGCTGCTCAACGGATACGAGTCCTCCGCCGTGCACATCAAGATGAAGTGCTCCTTCGCGCTGTGTCTTCGGAACAGTAAACGGAACTGTTACCGTCAACTTTTCTGCACGGTAAGGCTTCATAGTTATCTTAAAGTTCACGGTATCTCCCGGGCGCACCTCAGGACGGTCCGGGATTGCGGATACAAGCGAAGCCGTGCGGCGTTCTGCCGCAGAGGAAATATCTACGTTGATATCAAGGACATCTGCTTCTTTTTCTTTATCGCTGCAGATAAGGCTCATTGCCTGTCCCAGCTCACCGAAAGCGGCCTGCCCTACATCAGCCGCGCCGTAAAACATATTTGTGCGCTCTACTTTTCCGTCAGCCACGGCATTTGTACGGACGGAGAAATGCACCTCCACCGTACTCTCGCCCGTTGTGTCAACTGTACGGCCCAAAGCCGCATAGGAAACCGCCGGCGAAAGTACCGGCAGGAAATCTTCATCATAGGCCATAGTCGCGGTGTAGTTCTCATCACGTCCAAGAGTCTCATCTTTTACATTGATGCGAACAGGAACAACAGACGGGAATATACCGATTTCGCCGGAGATACCTGCTCCGCGGTCCTGGCTTATGCGTCCGATGATATGGTCAGTGTTTGCAAACTTCATTCCGTCGCTGACACCGTTTACCATGCCAAGTATCGTCGCGTCTGTCATGAAATAGTTCACGTTGCCGCGGTGAAGGAACGGATGTCCGAAGCCCAGGACACGTCTGCCGTCTACAGCTGTGACAGTACCTGTTGCGGCAACAGCAAAGTCCCCGTACATGACTGCCGCGCCGACAGCCTCTCCCGGCTCAAGCACCGCGCCGTATTTTGTCGTAGCACCTCCTGAGGTAATGCCGCCGAAGGATTCTGCCTTAAATCCGATATTTCCAAGCCCTTTCTGAAGCATGGCAAGGCTTCCCTCCCCGAATCCGCTTACCATAAGGCTTCCTTTATAGACCGGCTCTTTTCCTGCCGAGGGATATTTCTTTTCCGTTTCAGGTTTCTTTATGTTTTCGGACTTTGCCGCAGAAGCATCTGAGGTCTCTGTTTTTTTGTCGTCCCCGTTTTCGCTCTTTGCGGCTTCTGCCTCAGCTTTTTTCTTATCCTTTTCCGCCAGCTCTTTTTCTATTTTCTCGCGTTCTTCGGCCGCTTTTTTTATATCAATGACCTTTACGCGTGTCTTGTTCTTTTTGTCCGGCATATCCCAGATAGGGAGCATTTCCTCAATCGGGGTAATAAGGAATGTGTGCGGATCCATGTTGCTTACGGTGGCGGATGCCGCGCCAATCAAAAGTCCGTCAACGTATACGGGGCTTCCGCTCATGCCCTGCATCAGACCGCCGTCCGTATCGGCAAAAGGACCGTCGCTGCGCGCAAGAATATACGGCATGGTACCGCGGCCAGAGCGCATGACTCCGAGCACCTCAAGCGAAAAGCTTCTGAGCTCTCCGCTGCTGTCTACCACAGTGTAGAGTGTGCCCTGCATTCCTTCCGCAACCTCCTGCAGAGGCATAATATCAGGCATAGCATATACACTTGATGCCCCAACCCACAAAGGCACCGATAAAGAAATAGCCGCCAGCGCCCGTTTCAACGACTTATACAATAAAATACACCCCATTTATTTTTTATCTATACGTGCAACGACAACACCGGCCGCGATATCATCGCCTTTTTTGACACAGGTCTCACTTACCACCCCGTCAATTTTTGAACGCGCGGCAGCAATCTCTCCCCCTGAAAGGGCGGAAATACGCACAAGCTCGGTTCCTTCCTGCACTTCACTGCCTTCGGGAATCACCCACGTCACTTTCCCACCTATTGCAGAGTTTACGGGAACCGGTGTAAAATGCCAGACCACCGCTCCCACCGCAGTCAAAAGGAATAATGCCGCCGCCAGATAGATTCTTCGCATTGTTATCCATCCCGGTTATAAATTACTTTCTTCATTATACAGCCTTAACTTCAGTTTTGCTATATAGAAAACCTTAGTATTTTAAGCAAAATCAGCTTCTCTTTTATTTTTTCAGTACCGCCAGCGCGCTTCCTACTTTGCGCTCTGTTCCGTCCGAGGGACTGTTCAGTATCTGTCCTCCGAGAACCATTTCACTTGAGCCGCCGCCGTCAAAGTTGATTGCTTCCTGAGCTCCGAATTTTACCAGAAGCTCTGCAAATTCGTCAAGTGTACAGCCTATGCTTGAAGCCTGTCTGCCGTCTACCACAGCCAGCAGCATATGCCCGTTCTTCATTATTGCCGCGCCTGTTCTCGGCGCTCTGCCTTTTGTTATATCCGACGGAAAACTCTCATCTGTTACGTTGACTTTACCGTTGCTCACCAGTGTCGGACCGGCCCCGAAGATTATCGGCACGTTTGCCCACTGTGCGCCCAGATCCTCAGTAAGTGTTACAGTATCTCCTATACGGACCTTGGAGAATGCGTTTTTCGATGTTCCGTGTACGGAAATGACATAACCGTTCTTCGGTATAGGTGAATTGCTCTGCCGTATATCGGCAACTCGTCCATTTCGGACGATATATTCTTTTCCGAATTGATTCGTCCCCGTAGTAGCGCTGTAATAGCTGTTGTAAATTACGAGTCCGTTCTCTCCGCGTTCCGCGTTTACTCCGGATACCTGCTGAGTGACGTTTCCTATTGTTACCTTTCCGTCATAGTATACAGGCGCAACAAAAGCCGCTCCGCTTGGGCGGATGCCGAGGGCGCTGCGGGTAAAGTATGTTGTTCCCACCACTGTTCCGTTTATGCGCATGGTACCGAGTATTTCACCGCTTTGAGCGAAGTAGTTCGCATTTACTGCAGCAGCCGCGTTCACACGGTCAGACATGCCGCTTACGGTATCGCGTCCACGAATCTCTCCGTTGGCGAGCACCGGTACCAGCTTATACTGCTTCGTATCTACATCCAAAAGGTACGCGGTCAGAAACCCGCGTCCGTCCTTTCGCCGATAGGTCGTTAAATTTAATCCCGGTGCCGGCTGTCGTGTGTCTTCTTTTTCATACTCCTTGCTGAAATTAATATAGACGCGGGCCGGATTTTTAAGAGCCTTAACATCATAATCCGCAGGCTCCGTTAAATCAATGAGTACAGCTATTCCCTTATCTGTATTTTGGAATGTTACCTTGCGTATGAGGCTGCTCTTTACCTGAGGCTTTGTTTTCATCGCGTCGGTAAGATTTGCAAAGGTCAGTACAACGCGCAGTCCTCCCTGCTCCGTTTTGACATCATATTGCGGGAAGCCGGTGCTCCCGAAATCAAAGACAATACGGTCTCTCTCGGTACCGCTTCCGAATCGGATATTTGATAGGGCCGGTTTTGCCGCAGCCAAAGCCGCTGTCTGGATTATGAACATAAGAAGCACGCACAGCACAGCCGCGCGGTTCATTATTCTTTTTGCTGATTCCAACAGTATCTTCCTCTCCTTGTTAATCTAGACTTCAGTCTAGCCGTGTAATATGAAAAATACCGCAAAATGAAGAGGACGCATGCAAGCTGCCTGCGTCCCCCATATCTTTTGTTATTTCTTCTGCTGCATCAGATTCTTTACAGCCTCTGCCGAAAGAACTGGCTGCGAAAGCTGCTGATACATCATATCCGCAAGACCGACACCGCCCGCTTTTGCAGCGTTTTCCATGAGTGCCGTATCAAGCATGGAATGCCATATTTCTTCAGCATTGTCGTCACCGAAAAGCTCATTCTTTGGAACAGTTTTGCGCATTTCCTTGTACATGAGCGAAAGGAACATGGCCTCAAAGCCCTCGCACGCATCACGGAGACGCTTTTGCTCGTCAAGGCTCATGGCGTTGGCATTGACATTTTGAGCAACGCCTGCCGGCTTTGCCGCTTCTGCCTTTTGCTGTGCCTCGCGGAGAGCCGCCTCGAAATGCTTTGCCTCGGCATCTGTACGCGCCGTTTCAAAAGCACTTCTTCCGTATTGCGCATGCGGAATTCCTGCGCCAAGACCTGCTATTGAATCTATCATAATGAAACACCTCAGATAATCTCAAGGTCAGCGTGCAGAGCACCCGAAGCCTTGATTGCCTGGAGAATCGAAATAACATCACGCGGTGTTGCCCCAACTGCGTTGAGAGCACCGACTATATCCGAAACATCTGCTGTTGCCGGAAGAACAATGGTGTTTGCCTTTTCTTCCTCTACCTCGACGTCAGTATTCTTCGTGACAATTGTGCTGCCATAGCTGAACGGAGGCGGCTGTGTTGCATCAACCTCTTTCGTGATGCTGATGGAAATGCCTCCCTGCGTAACCGCAATGCTGTCTACGGAAACGTCACCGCCCATAACAATCGTTCCGGTACGTTCGTTTACGACAACCTTCGCGATATTGTCAGGTGTAACAGGAAGCTCCTCTATGCTCGACACAAAGCCCACCACGTTGCCGCGATAAAACGGCGGAATAGTGAGGTCAATACGTCCCGGGTTCGCAGCCCGTGCTACGCCTCCGAAACGCATGTTGATTGCCTGCGCGATACGTGCAGCAGTTGTAAAGTCTGGCTGTGCAAGCGAAAGGGACAGCGTTCCGTTGTTTCCGAGGTCGTCCTCAACGGTTTTCTCGACAATAGCACCGTTCGGCGTTGTACCGACCGTCGGGAAATTTTTCTGGCGGGTGTTGCCTCCGTTTCCGGCAGTAAAGCCGCCCGTGGAAACTGCTCCCTGTGCTACCGCATATACCTGTCCATTGCCGGCCTGAAGCGGAGTCTGGATTAATGTTCCACCCTGAATGCTCTTGGCATCGCCCATGGAGGAAACAGTAATATCAATGGTATCGCCCTCACGTACAAACGGAGGAAGCGTTGCAGTAACCATAACCGCAGCAACGTTCTTTGTTTTGAGTGAAGACTGGTTAATCGTAACACCAAAGCTTCTGAGCATATTTGTTACGGACTGCAGAGTCTCCAGAGTCTTATTGGAGTCACCCGTGCCATTAAGACCAACAACTATACCATAGCCAACAAGCTGGTTGGAACGGACACCCTGAACCTTTGCTATATCCTTAATGCGCGTTACCGATGATTCGGCAAACGCTGTACTGAATGTGAACATACACAGTACTGCCAAAAGCAGCGCCGTAATTTTTTTCATAAAAGCACCCCCGCCCGTCAGAACAGGAAATTAAATATCTGTGTCAAAATGCCCTGACGCTGTTTTGCGTTGATTGGGCCCTTGCCGTCGAATTTGATGGTTGCATCGGCAACCTGTGTTGACGGCACCGTATTGTCATAGGTCACATCATCACGGCGGACTACTCCGCGAAGTGTAATCTTATGCTCGTTTTTGTTATTCCAGATGGACTGCGTTCCCTCGACAACCATATTGCCGTTCGGAAGCACATCGGTTACAGTGACGGTAACACGTCCTGTAGCACGGTTTACGTCCGTTGCCGTTCCGTTGGCTTTCCAGCTGTCGGAGCCGCTTGCGGAGGCCGCTGCCAAAAATCCGAAAATACCAACACCGGCATTCAGATTGGTGCTGCCGCTCTTGGAATTTGAACCGCCTTTTACCATGGAGGTTGATGCCGACTCACTTATAACAATCGTCAGTATATCGCCGACATTACGTGCTTTACGGTCCGCAAAGAACATGCTTTCAGAACCTCCGGAGGAGTCTGCCCAAAGCGACTGCGCAAATACCTGCGCCGGCGCTGCGGAAAGCATAAAAGCGCAAAGTCCCACTGCTGCAGTCTTTTGCCATTTCTTCATCATACTATCCTCACCTCTTGCACTTAAAGGACCTCAACTGTTGATTCATCTATTACCTTCGCCCGCAGAATTTTGCGGGACGAATTATTCCTTACCCTTATAATATCTCCTTCACGGCCGGGCTGGAGAGTAGTTCCCTCCATCTTTACCTCAACTCCGTTGATGGAAGCTACAATCGTTACCAACGCCCCCGGCTGCAAAACAAGCCGGGATTTTATCATAGGGCGTTCCAAAGCCCGTCCTATACTCACCGGTCGGGCAACAACCTTGCCTAAAACGTCCTCTATCTCCGTATAAAAACGCTTGCCCTTCGTACCAATCTCACGTTCCTCAAGCCTTACATCAGAGGCTGTCAGCGGTGTATCGGCCTGCAGCGGACGTGCCGCCACAACGATATTATTGTAGAGATGGATACGGTAATGGCACCGTATTGTACGATGAGGCACACCATCGACTACAGGTGTTATCTCCACGGAGGTATTGCCCCAAAAGCGCAAACCACCCGAGGTCTGCATTTGAAAGCTTACAACCCCGGGTGGAATCTCCAGCGGCCGGGGTATATGAACACATTCGATTTCATACCGCCCATCAAGCACCGCCGCATCAAGCGACTGTGTAAGAAAGGCCTCGGCCTGTTCCTTCATCTGTTCCTGAGAAATTGTCTGGGTATCGGTGCCTGCCGGCTCCATACCGTACGCAAAAGCATTCGTCGGAGCAAAAAAAGCGCACCACAAAAAAACAGCCAGAAAAAACAGCTTACGCATCAGCGTTTCAATCCGTTCGCAATCTCCAGCATGGAATCTGAAGTCGTGATAGCTTTTGCATCAGACTCGTATGCACGCTGGGCAACAATCATGTTTACCATTTCTTCAACGACCTGTATGTTGGACATCTCTATAACGGACTGTACCAGCGTACCTGCGCCGTCCTCGCCCGGATTGCCGTCAAGCGGCTCACCGGATGCCTCTGTCTCAATGAAGAGGTTTTTGCCGATTGCCGTAAGACCTGCCGGATTGACAAAGCGAGTAATAGTAATCTGTCCGACTTCGTTCGTCTGACCATCAACAACGTCCGAAACAAGACCTGTTCCGGAGATAGTGATGGAATCACTTGAAGCGTTCTGGTCGATAGTAATGTTATCAGCTTCCGGATATCCGTCCGTAGTAACAAGACGGCGGTTGGAATCAAGCTTGAACGAGCCGTCGCGTGTATATGCGATGGTTCCGTCCGGCATCTCTACGCGGAAGAAGCCTTCACCCTCGATAGCGATATCCGTCGGGTTGCCAGTTGCCTGAAGATTTCCCTGTGTAAAGATACGCTGTGTAGCTGCAAGGCGGTCGCCAAGACCAATCTGCAGACCTGTCGGATACTGAGAATCCGGGCCGCTGTTGCCTCCTGCCGGACGCAGTGTCTGATACAAAAGGTCATGAAACTCAGCGCGAACCTTTTTCGCGCCGTATGTATTGACGTTAGCAAGGTTGTGCGCGACAACGTCCATATTGTCCTGCTGCGTCTTCATACCGGACGCTGCGGACCAAAGGGCTCTCATCATAAGTCATTCGCTCCTATCATAAAAAACATAGATACTTAACGCTATAGTTATATCGATATTTTTCACCGTAAACTTAAATATTTTTCAAATATTAGGACACACGTCCAACATCATTGACCGCATGGTCCAGTAAAGTATCCTGTGACACTACGGCTTTGGAGTTTGCCTCGTAGATACGGTGATTATTTATGAGCTCGACCATTTCATTTACCACGTTGGAGTTCGAACGTTCAAGAACACCCTGATAAATCTCTCCTGTCGCTGCCTGAGGTCTTGCTCCCTCCTGCGCGAAATACAGGCTGTCGCCCTGCTTCAAAACGGCACGGCGGTCGTTGAATTCAACAAAACCGAGCTGAGCAATCATATCTCCGTTTCCGTAGATTTCACCCTTGGAGCCGATAACGACATCAACAACGTCTTCGGGAATCTGAATCGGACGGCCGCCGGTATTAAGCACCGGCTGCCCCAGCGACGTTACAATGGTACCGTCCTTCTGGCGGTAAAAATTGCCGTTTCGGGTGTACCGTACGCCCTGCGGCGTCTGAACCTCGAAATATCCGTTTCCGGAGATAGCAAGATCCAGCGAATTGCCCGTGGTCATCATGTTGCCCTGAGAGGCATCCGTTGCGATTTCAGCCGTATAGGAGCCGAGTCCGAGCGTCCCGACAATCGGCGCACGGCGGTCCAAAGAAAATCCTTTGAAATCCGTAACCGCTATTTTTTTCGTATCATTGATACGGCGAATTAGCATCGGATTAAATTCTTCGTCAATAGCGCGGTCACGCTTGTAACCTGTCGTATTAACATTCGCCAGGTTATTCGCTATAACAGCCGTACGGTTCTGTTCAGTAATCATACCTGTAGCTGCCGTGTAAAGTCCTCGCCACATTTATGCCACCCCATTCATTTTGAATCTTGTAACGAATATATTTCGACATTCAAACAGGAAAATCCTGCTTTTTATAAAAATCATTTTTTATCATTTATGGAAGAAGCTCGGTGTTTCCTGCGTATCATTGAAATGATCCGCGTATTCAAGAGCCTTTCCTGTACCGACTGCCACGCAGGAAAGCGGGTCCTCTGCCAGCATTGTCGGAATGCCTGTGCAATGCTTGATGAGCTTGTCAAGACCGTAAAGCATCGCACCGCCGCCCGTAAGGACAATACCGTGATCCATAATATCCGCGGAAAGCTCCGGCGGCGTATCCTCAAGTACCTTTTTCACGCAGTCAACGATACGTCCAACCTGTGCTTCAAGTGCTGCGGCTGCCTGAGCCGTAGTCATCGTAATATTCTTCGGAAGTCCCGAAAGCAGGTCGCGTCCGCGTACCTCCATCTGCGCCTGACGCGCTTCAGGATATGCAGCCGCAATCTTGATTTTAATTTCCTCTGCGGTGCGCTCACCAATCATAATATTAAATGTGCGGCGAACGTATTCGATAATCGCTTCATCAAATTTATCGCCTGCCACACGGAGGCTTGCGCTGGTAACAATGCCGCCAAGGCTGATTACCGCGACGTCTGTAGTACCGCCGCCGATATCTACGACCATGGAGCCTTTTGCGTCGTCAACAGGAAGTCCTGCACCGATTGCAGCAGCCATAGGCTCTTCTATAAGCTGCGTGCGGCGTGCGCCTGCCTGCTCTGCAGCTTCCTGTACCGCACGTTTTTCAACCATCGTAACGCCCGTCGGAACACAAATCATAATGCGCGGACGGAAAACGAAACGATGTCCGATTACCTTATCAATGAAATAGCGGAGCATACTCTCCGTAATATCGTAGTCAGCGATGACACCCTCACGGAGAGGACGGATTGCAACGATATTTCCCGGTGTGCGTCCCAGCATACGTTTTGCATCTTCTCCGATTGAGAGAATCTGGTTCGTGTCTTTATCCACAGCGACAACCGACGGCTCTCTCAAAACGATACCTTTATTTTTAACATAGACCAATACATTCGCTGTACCCAAGTCAA
>JAILNL010000001.1 GCA_024691625.1 Schwartzia sp. (in: firmicutes) | reverse complement strand
GTTCATTTTGAAGACAACAACAGGAACGGCGTACACAAGAAATGGTGCATTCGAATTTGATGCGGATGGTAACTATGTGCAGACGGGTACGGGATATTTCGTCGAAGGCTGGATGGCAAACAACGGTAGTATTGATACTGGTTCTACTCCAGGGGTGATTTCTATTCCTGCGGGTAAAACAATGGCACCTGCCAGTTCGACAGCTGGAGCTTATTCAAACAATATTAATTCTGAAGTGCCTACGATAGTGGAAATTAGCGGAGGAACGGAAGTAAAGGAGATTCAGCAGAAATTAACGCTTTCAGATGGGACTACCGTAAATTCCACTCCCCCTCCGACTTATAGTATTGGTGCCACATACGATACCGTTCCCAAATCAATTACGGCAGGTTCGGTTACAGTTACATCTGCCAATTCCCCTGTTGGCGTGACGTTGGCAAATGGTGATAGCATCAGTGATGTCATGGGCTCAGCTTATTCGAATTATAAGTATGGCTATTCAACAACCGCTCCGGGCGCTTCTGCGACCGCATCGGCAACACGAAGTGTGTTGATATATGCCGGAGGTAAAACCTTCCCGGGAACACCGGGAACAACTTATACTGTCGGCGGTACTTATGGAACAGGGCCTGTTTCAACTGGTACTGATGTAGTAACAGGAACATCAACCGAACCGTTGGTTTTGACTTTGAGTGATGGAACTACGCACACCATTACGAATGGAAGCAGCTATAAATTAGGAGATACTTACACATACCCGTCAGGTGCAGGTACTGCGACAGCAACGGTATCATCGTATGAAAAAACATATACGATTACGCAACTGGATGTCGAGGACACACCTGCTTACAATATGAGTCTTATGGTTGGCGGGTATGCAAGCCATCCTGTCGATTCTGTTACAAAGACAGCAAATAACATTGTTAAAATAAACGGGCAGTATCTGGCATCGAAAAATGGACCTTATGCTGTCGGAGATACATTTGACTACGACAATACTACGGTTAGTGGAGAGTCGCGTACAGCTGATGCTAGCCATGGGGTAGTGCTCACCCTTTCTGATGGTACAACTGCTACAGGCGCATCAGGAACGACATATACGGTGGGTGATACATATACTGTAACGCAGAATGGTATTCCGGTTAATTTGACTATTACCGGTGCCGCATACAGCGGAACAATCACATCACTGGAAGAGCGTTCTAATATCAAAGGCATTACTTATATGGAGCCGAGAACCGTAATAAATGTTGAAGATAAAGAAACAGTCGTAGGGTCTAAAGCCTCTGCGGACAATCCTGTTATTGTAAAAATGAGCGATGGCACACAGTCTACACAGACAAAAGGAACATTTGAAGTAGGAAACAGCCTGCCGATGGTTACGACGCTTACCGTGTATGATACCCTTGGCGGAAAGCATGATGTAGCGGTTTACTTTACAAAGACCGGAGTAGAAACCGATACGGAAGGCAATACTACAAGCACGTGGGCTGTTGCGCTGGATACAGACCACACAACAGAAGGCGAGGAAAGCACGCAGACAATTACCGAAGCTGATGGAACAACAACTACGCTTAAAATGAATACCTCCAAGCTTGTCTTTGATTCCGTAGGAACGTACAAGTCAGGAAGCGGACAGCCGACGCTGACGCTTACTAACGGTTCGCAGACTCCGCAGAATGTACAGCTTGATTTTACTGCGCTTACCCAGTACGCATCAGGTTCTACCATCGCAGGTACATGTGACGGTAACGCAGCAGGCACACTTTCAAGTATCTCCATTGATAATACGGGTACTATTACAGGAACGTATACGAATGGCAAGAAGCAGGTAGAGGCACAGGTTGCTTTACAGCGTTTTACGAATCCGGCAGGTCTTACAAAGATTGGTGACAGTCTCTACGAGGATTCCAACAACGCAGGTAAATCCGGTGAACCGAATACGGCAGATGCTCTCGGGGCAAAGATTACTCCGGCGGCTCTCGAAATGTCCAACGTGGATATCGCCGAACAGTTTACGGATATGATTACAACCCAGCGCGGTTATCAGGCAAACTCCAAAATCATAACGGTTTCCGATGAGATGCTTGAGACGCTTATCAATATGAAACGGTAATATGAAATGGTAATATGAAATAAAAGCACGGGCCGCCGATTTGTGGTAAATCGGTGGCCCGTGCTTTTAGGCTGCTTTATGTTATTATGAATGGAATTTTTTCCATGGGTCAACTTTTTCTTCCTTTTTTTCAACCGGTTTTTCAGCCTTCAGTTTTGAGAGGTAGTCCCCCAAAAGGCTTTCCTTCAGCTTTGGCTCGTCTGAGGGCTGAGGAAGGGCGGTTTTTGCTCCTCCTATGGGTTTTACGTTTATATCCAGGCTGTCACCGTTCTTTATGGGGTCGGTGAACTGCGCAGGTTTTTTGTTTACGAGTATTTCCACGGTAACGCGGCTGGTTGCCGGGGGCGGTACGAAGCCCACCGCTGCCATTGCGTCGGCTACGTTGGTTGCGCGGCGCTCACTTTTTGTATAGCGCACGGCAGAGCCCTCCGTGAGAATGGTATTCGTGGTTGCGGGGCGTCCGTTGACCTCAAGGCTTACCACGGCGGAGGGAATATGCTTTTCTTCGCCGTTAAAATCAATGAGCAGGCTTGCTTCCAGCTCGGAAATGTTCAGCACGTCCCCCAGCTTCGGCTCTGCAGGCATGTCGTAGTCGATACGGTCGCCCTCGTGAACCTCCGTGGAGATGGTTACAGGCTCGTCATCTACCCGTATTTCAGGTACAGCCGTGTACTGGGATGCGTTTCCGTTGAGAGTATAGGGAACCTTGCGCCCTGTCGGGGGAAAGCCTGCAGCGGCAAGAGTCTCGCCTATGGTGCGGAGCTTTTTCGCCGTGATGACGTCGCCGTCCTTGAGCGGCTTGTCAAGGGTGCTTGGCGCCTGATTGAGAAGAATCTGCGGCGTGAGAACCGTTTCTTCTCCGTTGATATACACTACAAATGACGGAGGCGTATCCAGCACGTCGGAAAGGGTGATGTGCGGCATTACGCCGTCCTGGCCGGGTTCGATTGCAATACGGCTGCCTTCGGCGATAGGCGTGTCGAGAGAAGCTTCTTCTCCGTTCAGCGTGAGCTTTGCGAGAGTTCCCATGGTGCCCGGGAAGAATTTCGACTGGCCCTCCACTGTGACCATGATACCGAGGCCCGGCTTGCCGTTGAATTTTTTGAGCTGTATGCCGGCGTTCAGGAGCGCGTCCGAGACGGTGAGATCGCGAAAGTTGAACAGGCGGTACTCCACATCATTGACGGATACCGTGAGAAAGTGAAGGGTGTTAAGGGACGCGATTTTCAAAATACCCAGCGGTGTGACGGCGTCAGGAAGCTTCAGCTCGTCGGGGAGCTCTTCGATACCGTCGATTTTGTCCGGGTGACGTACCGCGACGCGGCCCTTCGGCAGACTGAGTACATCTGCGAGGATATCCGCCAGACGCGGTGTGAGCGCGCCGCCGCCCACAAGAAGAACTGCCTGCGGCTCGTTGCCGTTCAGCTCTACTATCTGCTTCGCGATAGCTTCTGCCAGCTTTTCGATGCTCGGAAGAATCGGCTCGATTATATCCTTCGGCTTGAGCTTGTAGTGCATGCCGAGAATGTCGTCAAACTCTACCTCATGTCCGTCAGCCGCTTCGCGTTTGATGTGCTCGGCTACGTTGAAGTCCAGCAGGAAACGCTGTGAGATGGCTTCTGTTATTTCGTCGCCTGCCTGCGGAACCATGCCGTAGGCAATGACGGAGCCGTTTTTCGTGATGGCAACGTCCGAGGTGCCTGCGCCGATATCCACGAGAACCAGGTTCAGATGGCGCATGGTTGGCGGAATGAGTACGTTGATAGCCGCAATCGGCTCAAGGGTGATGGCGCTCATGTCGAGCTTTACGGACTGCAGCGCGGAGTCCATGGAGTCAATGACCTGCCGCGGCAGGAAGGTTGCGATTACGGAGGAGCGTGCGATTTTGCCGCGCTGTCCTACCAGTGTTTTAAGCTGCGAATCGTCGAGAGTATAGCGGATTGTGCTGTAGCCTACACAGTAATAGCGCGTGGGGTCGTCTACCGTTCCACCGGTGGCGAGCTTGCTCTGTGCGGCCTGTACGCCCGCGAAATCAAGCCGGCGCTCCTGCTCGGCAGTGATGATGCCGTTGACCTCCATTTCCGCCTCGGCGGTGGTGGTGTAGAGTGCGCGTCCTGCTGCTGCCACTGCTACGTTGTGAAGTGCGCCTACGGATTTTTCCAGCTTTCTTTTGACATTTTTTATGACGGCAGCTACCTGCGGCACATCATGAATCTGTCCGTCAAGCATGGCGCGCGTCTTGTGCTCCTCGCGCTCCGTGGCGATGATGTTCAGCGTGCCGTCGGCCTTCTGCTCGGCCACGATGCCTATTACGCTGCGTGTACCTATATCGAGTGCAAAGATGCGCTCCCTGCGGGGCTTTTTCTCTGCTTCTGCGGTTTTCTTTTTTGTGGATTTGCGTTTTGCCGCGGTTTTTCTTTTCGTCGTTTTCTTTGCGGGCTTTTCTTTTGCTTCCGCAGTTTCGGGAACTGATGTTATTACCGTCTCTTCCGTTTTCTCGGAAGCGGATTTTTTTGCCGTGCGGGCTGAGGTCTTTGCGGCCGTGCCTGCAGCAGTCTTTTTCGCGGTGGATTTCTTCTCTGTTGGCATAAAAATAGCTCCTCTGAAAAAATTTGAGATATTATTCAAAATAAATTCAAAATAAAAAGGTATTCTAGTATATATTCGCGAATAAGTATAAGAATACCTTTTTTTATGCGCAATTATTTCAAAATTTTTCAAGGCGCGGTACTGTCCGCGCTATATTATGTTCGGGGGCATCGGAATGGCATTGAGGAATTTAACCAACCGGGAAGTTATTACGGGAAGCGACTTCAAGCGCATGGTAACGGGCGCGTACAGTGAGTTTCTCCTTGAATATGAATCCATAAATGAACAAGCTAAAAAGGACAATCCAAAGCTGGTCACTCCGCCGGGTACGAATATCCTCCGCACCATGGGCGCGGCAGTGCTTCCTTTGGCAGATACGCAGGACGATACCATTGGCGGGCTTGCACGCAGGGTAGCCTCGGCGGCTGCTCTCGGCGCCCGCGGTTCGTCGGGCGTGGTGCTTTCGCAGCTTTTCCGCGGAATGGAAAAGGGACTTCTCGGCAAAATAGACGCCACCTCCTCCGAGTTCGGAAAGGCGTTCCAGTACGGCATTCTCTATGCTCAGAGAGTGCTCCCTGAGGATGTGGACAGGCCTATTATCTCCACGGCCCGCGCCGTTGCAAAGGGTGCGTACAAGGCGGTCCGCGCTAATCTCCCCATATCTGAAATCCTTACCGCAGCCATAGAGGCAGGAGAGCGCAAGGACGGCAAGCCTCTTGTTGTGGGCGAGCGCATCATGGTGGATTTCCTTCGCGGCTGCCAGAAGGGCCTGAACGGAAATTTTGTGTCCCCGATGCTTAACTTTTCTGTGGGAACGGGCGACCAGAAGCTGGGGATTCCCGACCCGCGCAAGGACGAGGTTCACCCGTACTGCCTGACCTTTGAAATCGGAAATTCCAAGGGCGACGCTGAGCGCCTTGAGGAATATCTGCAGTCGACAGCCAGTTTTATACTTGTGGAGCGGCACAAGGGAAAATTCACGGTCCATCTTCACACGGCACACCCCGGCATTGTCCTTGAGCAGTGCGTGGGCTTCGGGCGCCTTGAATCTATTTTTGTGAACAATATGGCGGAGCCCCATGCCATGATACGGGCAAACCATTCGTTGATGCCTGTGGCTCTTTTGGCGGTGGCGTACGACGAAAAACACGCGGAGCGCCTGCAGAGTCTCGGAGCGAATCTCATTGCCCTGGGCGGCGAGGACGACACGCCTTCGGTGGGCGCGCTTGTGAACGCGGCTCACAGCGACCTGGCGGAGTCCTATGTCATGGTGTCCGACGGCACACGGCTGAATCTCGAGCTGCATGAGGTGAAACGCATACTCGGAAACCGCGTGGAAATAGTCAAGGCAGGAAACCGCGAGGAGCAGGTGGCTGCGGTGCGTCTCTTTGACGGAAATCTTTCCGCAAAGGAAAATGCTGCACGCATGAACGCCATGCTTGCGAAAGAAAGCTGAGGAGAGATTTTCATTGCTGAAGGATATAGAAATCCGGTCTATAACGAATGAAGCGTTTTATGAGCGCGGACTTCGCTATTACCGGAACGGTGCCGTAGAAAAGATCGAAGTTGAGCCGGACGGCAGCGAAACTATATACAGGGGCCGCGTGCGCGGAAATCTGGACATATATTCCGTGAGGGCGGTCATACGCGGGGAGCAGGTGGAAGAGTGGTCCTGCACCTGTCCCGCTGCTGAGCAGTACAATGATGCCTGCAAGCACGTAGTGGCGTTTCTGAAAAAAGTACAGGAATTACAGCGGCGGGAAGCCGCAGGCCGGAGCACCCGAGTCATGAAAAAGGAAACGGGGCTCAGGCTTTTTTCCATTTTCGGAGAGGGAAAAGATGTCTCTCCCATCAGAAAAGACGATGAACCTCTCAGGATTGAGCCGAAGCTTTTTGTTTTCCGCGAGTACGGAAACGTAACGAATTGGCTGGAGTTCAAAGTAGGAAGGGAAAGGCTTTATGTCCTCCGAAATATTCCCGAATTCATGCGAACCTACGACAGCGGTCTGCCTGTTGAAATGGGAAAGCAGCTCACTTTGGAGCCTGCAAAGCTGCGCTTTGCCCCGGGGCTTTCGGAAAAGCTTTGGCATTTTCTGCGGCGGGCGTATCAGGATGTGGCAAGCACGGAGGTCTACAGCTCCTATTTCCGTTCCTCGTATAACAACGTGAGCACCATGTTCGAACAGAAGCGGTGCAAGCTAACGCCGAGACTTCTTCGTGAATTCCTTGAGATTATGCGGGACACGTCTTTTTCCGCCGTGCTCAACGGCAAAAAGGAGCAGACGGTACACATAGAGGACACGGCTCCCGAGGTGCGAATCCGTGTGGACGAGGCCGAGGGCGGAGCGAGGATTTCCCTTTTGGAGCCTGATGACATGGTTCTCCTTGATGCCACGGGAGAAAACGTGCTCATAGGAAATACGATTTACAGGCCTGAAAAGGATTTTGCCGAAAGACTGAAGGCTATAGAGCAGGCTTTTTTGAACTCCCGAACCCTGCGGCTGAACGACGAGCACATGGCAGGCTTTTTCGCTGAGGTGCTTCCGAAGCTGGAAAAGGCGGCCCACGTAGAGGTGGACGGAGTTTTTTCTGCACGGTACGAAATGATGCCGCTGGCTGCGGAGGTCTATCTGGATTATTTCAGGGAGGGCGTATCCGCAAGGCTGCTTTTCCACTACGGGGACGCGTCCTTTAACCCTGTAACACAGGAGCCGCCTGCCCTTTCAGACGGACGTCATCTCATACGGGATACGGAGACGGAGCGGAAAATAAGGAGCATTTTTGACGCCTTTTCCTTTGAGCAGGAGGGCGACAGGCTGGTGCAGCCCGATGAAGAGCCTTTTTACGAATTTCTGGAGGAAGGTCTTCCCGAGCTTTCGAAGCTGGTGGACGTGTACTATACGGAGGTTTTCAAAAGAAAGCCTGTCTCAAAAATGCCGAAGGTAACTCTGGGCGTCAGCGTCAATGATGAAAATCTTCTTGAGGTGTCCTTTCAGAACCGCGATTTCGATTTTGACGAGCTTATCGGGATTTTGCAGTCCTACAGGCTGAAACGGAGATATCACCGTCTGAGGGACGGGAGCTTTGTATCTCTCGGGGACCAGCAGCTTTCCGCGTTGGCAGAGTTCGTGGAAAACGCGGGCATAAGCGGAGCTGACGGCAAAAAGGCGGAAATCCCCCTTGCAAAGGCCATGTATCTTGACTCCCTGGCCCGGGAGGACAGTACTCTCCGTCTTGAGCGTGACAGGAGCTTCAAGCACCTTGTACGGGATATCAGAAGCCCTGAGGAATCGGATATTACAGTGCCGGAGGAGCTTTCGGGGGTCATGCGCGACTATCAGGTCACGGGCTTTTCGTGGCTGTCGGGGCTTGCGGCACACGGACTTGGCGGTATTCTGGCGGACGATATGGGACTGGGAAAGACACTTCAGGTGCTGGCATTCCTTCTTTCCAAAAAAGAAGAAGGCAGGGAGCCTTCACTGGTTGTCACGCCTACTTCGCTTATGTACAACTGGCTTGATGAAGCGGCGCGGTTTACGCCGGGGATTAAAGCCGCAGCTATAGACGGAACGAAAAAGGAGCGCGGGGAAAAGCTCGCCTCCGCGGACTGCGACCTGATAATCACCACATACAACATGCTGAAGCGTGATATAGAGCTTTACGAGAAAATGAAGTTCAGATACTGTTTTCTGGACGAGGCCCAGCACATAAAAAATCCTACAACGCAGAACGCCAAGGCCGTGAAGCGTATAAGGGCGGAAAGGTGCTTTGCGCTAACGGGAACGCCTATAGAGAACACTCTGACAGAGCTTTGGTCTATCTTTGACTTTCTCATGCCCGGGTATCTCGGAACACACAAAAGATTTCACTCACATTTTGAAATTCCTATTGTCCGCGCGCAGGACCCGCAGGCATCGGCAGAGCTTCGCCGGCACATAGCGCCCTTTGTGCTGCGCCGTTTGAAAAAGGACGTGCTCACGGAGCTTCCCGACAAGGTGGAAAGCCGCATGGTGTGCGAAATGACGACGAAGCAGACAAAGGTTTACGACGCGTATTTCGCGCAGGCACAGAAGGATTTCAGAAAAGAGCTGAAGGCTCACGGCTTTGACGCCAGCCACATAAAAATACTGGCGCTTCTCACAAGACTTCGCCAGATTGCCTGCGATCCGTCACTGTTCCTTGAGAACTACGACGGCGGCTCGGGCAAGCTGGACCTTCTGGAGGAGATTCTGCAGGAGGCGGTATCCGGCGGTCACCGCGTGCTTATTTTCTCCCAGTTCACCACCATGCTTGCAAGGATTGCACAGCGCCTTTCCTTCATAGGACTGAAATATTACTCCCTTGACGGCAGCACGCCGGCGCTTACCCGCGTTTCGCTTGTAAAGGATTTCAACACTGGGAACGTGCCCGTGTTTCTCATATCCCTGAAGGCGGGCGGCACAGGGCTGAACCTTACGGGCGCGGACATGGTAATACACTACGACCCGTGGTGGAATCCTGCCGTCGAGGACCAGGCCACAGACCGTGCGTACCGCATAGGTCAGGAGAAAAACGTGCAGGTCATACGGCTGGTGACACGGGGAACCATTGAAGAAAAAATATTTGCGCTGCAGGAAAAGAAAAAAGCCCTCATAGACCGCATGATACAGCCGGGTGAGAGCTTTCTGTCCAAGCTCAGCGAAGATGAGATTTTGGAGCTGTTCAGATAAGGAAAGGAGAAGATATCATGGACCGCTGGATAATGCATGTGGATATGGACGCTTTTTTTGCTTCTGTAGAGCAGCGGGACCATGAGGAATACAGAGGAAAGCCTGTCATTGTCGGAGGACTGGGCCCGCGCGGAGTAGTATCCACGGCCTCCTACGAGGCGAGAAAATTCGGCGTGCGTTCTGCCATGCCCATGGCAACTGCAAGGCGCCTCTGCAAAAACGGTATATTCGTGTCGGGAAGCTACGAGACATATTCGGAGGTTTCACGGCAGATTTTTGAGGTGCTTTCGAGATTTTCCCCTGTCATAGAGCCTCTTTCCATAGATGAAGGCTTTCTTGACATCACGGGAATGGAAGGGCTCATGGAGAGCCGCAGGGAATACGGCATGCGGCTCAAAAAGGAGATTTTTGAGGCGACGGGGCTTGTTGCCTCCGTTGGTATCGCGCCGAACAAATTTCTCGCGAAGCTGGCATCAGACCTGGAAAAGCCAGACGGTCTTGTAGTCATTGAAAAGGAAGATATTCAGCGCGTGCTTTCGCCGCTGCCCGTAAGAAGAATATGGGGAGTTGGGCGCAGAATGAACGAAAAGCTGGCAATCATGGGAATCGAAACAATAGGACAGCTTGCAAAGACGGATATCAGGAAACTGGAAAAAATCCTCGGAGAGCACTCGGCGAAGCACCTTTACGACCTGTCCCGCGGAATTGACGACCGCCCCGTAGAGCCGGAGCACGAGGCGAAATCCATAGGGCGCGAGGTGACATTTCCCGAGGATTTATACAGCCAGGAGGATATAAACACCGCGCTTCTGTACCTTGCAGGGCAGGTAGGCTGGCGCCTTCGCTGCGCAGGCACCATGGCGCATACCATACAGATAAAAATAAGGTTCGGAGATTTTTCTACCTATACAAGAAGGAAAACCCTGCCGCAGCCTACCGCTTATGATGAGGATATCTACGCCACAGCAAAGGAGCTTTGCGCGCTGGTGGCAATGCCGAAGGATTTGGGCGTACGCCTTTTGGGAATCAGCGGCAGCGGCTTTGGCGATACGGCGGAAATATCTCTTTTCGATGCAAAGGATACGCAGAAAAAAGAAAAGCTGTATGATGCCATAGATGCGCTGAAAGCGCGGTTCGGTGAGGGGATTGTGACAAAAGGGAAATTGATTAAGTGAGGGGATTATATATGCGAAGGGGCAACGCCCCGTCAAGAACATATATGCCGTGAAGTCGTAGTACAGCTACGTCGAACGGCAGCTGACAAAGTATGACGGAAAAAGGGTCACAAAAAGGGCCTACCGCGTAAAGCAGCAAGCCCTTTTCAAGATGGGGTCCAAAATGCCGTCGGCAATATCTGCCTAAACCTGCATGTGCAGGTGGGTACCTTAAGCCGTGCCTTTGATCATCGTGAAAACGCTCCATCAGCCACACGGTTCAAATCAGGTTCCCTGAGTGTAAAAGTCGGTTAGACATCAATACCTGCCAACGCACACCCCAGACGATTCCTTCTTTACTTGTATAGTAGCACAAAGAAATGGTCAAAACAAGACTTGACAAACCGTTGTGGCAGTGCTTTCCGAGCACTTTTTACGCTTTTTTTCAAAAAATAGTTTCCCTATAAAAGACATAATCAGAATTGCGGGAAATGTCTGTGAGCGCGTAATTTCGGGAGAAGGCGAAAGTAAAACTTTTTTTATGGTGGTAAAACTTGATTTAATGCGTTATAATCATAAAATAGAATCTACGGATGAAAGGAAGAAACAGAATGGCAAACACGTTCAGCGTAGCCATCCATTATAATGATGTGCTGGGCTATATCGAATATGATGAGGATACACATAAAGCTGTAGTAACGCTGCCGGACGAAAAAGGCAAAAAGCTTGCAGAGGAGTACCTCAGCACGACACATCAGATTCGTGTACCCCATGAGACGCTGGTAGATTTCTCCGAGGAAACAATCGACCCGCTGGCAGATGTCCGCAGTCTCCAGATTGCACTGACACGTATCTGGGAGGCAACAGAGGTATATGTTGACTGGAGCCGTCCCGTTGAGTTCGTAAAAAAATATCCGACACTCGACAGCCTGCCGAAGGGCGGAGTACCGTTCAAGCTCTCGGAAAACTGAATATCGAAACCAAACCGTGAAGCAATGCCGCTTCGCGGTTTTTCTTTTTATGATTCATTTTTCTTGGGAGATTTTATTAAAGGCATGCGGGAATAGATGTGTTATCAGTGTCATTCAACGAAATGGCGGATAAAATAATGAATGTGTATACAATATACCTCATTTAAATCCATGTACTTTTGAGAAATGTCCACTTATAATGGTAAATGTCTTATTATGTATATCGGGAATGGACTGACGGTGTGTACAGAGTGGATTCTGTCCGTCGGGGTTTTTCCGAAGGAGGGAACGTATGAATTTATCAATCAAAATCTTTATTGCGCTGCTTCTGGCTGCTTTCGTCGGAATCTTTGCAGGGCCGGAGGGACTGCCGTTCATTAAATGGTGGATTGCTCCGATTGGAACAATCTTCATCAACCTTATCAAGATGATGATTGTTCCTGTAGTGTTTACATCTCTTGTCGTAGGCATGACAAGCCTTGGCGATACAAAGACTCTTGGACGTATCGGAATCAAGACTGTTGCTATTTATCTTGTTACTACGGCTATTGCCATTGTTATCGGTTTTGCCATTGCAAGCGCTGTTCACCCGGGTGTCGGAATGCAGATTGCGTCCGATGCTACGGTTAATGTTAAGCAGGCTCCGTCCATCATGCAGGTATTTGTCAGCATGGTTCCGACGAACCCTGTTCAGTCCATGGCTAAGGCAGAGATTCTGCCGGTTATCGTCTTCGCTATCTTCGTCGGCTACGGCATCATTGAGGTCGGCGGCGAGCGCGCAGAGCGTCTTACAAAGTTCTTTGACGCTGCTGCTGAGGTCTGCTACAAAATTATCGCTGTTATCATGCGTTTTTCGCCTATCGGCGTTTTCGCGCTTCTTCTTCCTGTCGTTGCGGCAAACGGCCCGAAGGTTCTTCTTCCGCTCATTTCCGTCATTGCCTGCATGGCGATTGGAAGCCTGATTCATGTTGTTGCGGTTTACTCCTCCATTGCAAGTATCGGAGCAAAGATTTCTCCGATGAAATTCTTCCGCGGCATGGCTGAGGCTATGCTTATCGCTTTCTCCACATGCAGCAGTGCAGGTACGCTTCCTGTCAACATGAAGAATCTGCAGGAGAAGCTGGGCTGCTCCCGCGAGGTTACGAGCTTCGTTC
Organism: Schwartzia sp. (in: firmicutes); assembly: GCA_024691625.1. GTDB lineage: Bacteria > Bacillota > Negativicutes > Selenomonadales > Selenomonadaceae > Schwartzia. The sequence goes on along the minus strand of JAILNL010000001.1, from coordinate 2,203 downwards.
TTCCGCTGGGCGCTACCATCAACATGGACGGCACGGCTCTCTATATGGGTATCTGCTCCCTCTTTATCGCAAACGTATTCGGTGTTGACCTTACCATGCATCAGATGCTCATGATCGTATTCACGGGTACGCTGGCTTCCATCGGTACGGCAGGCGTTCCGGGCGCAGGTCTTATCATGCTGGCTATGGTTCTCCAGTCCGTAGGTCTTCCGATTGAAGGACTTGCACTGGTAGCAGGTATTGACCGTGTACTGGATATGTTCCGTACATGCCTGAACATCACAGGCGATGCAGCTGTTGCTCTTGCAATTGACCGTTCGGAAAACGGACACGTTGCTGCTTGATTCGCTAAAATACGCATTTTCCAAGACCGTCCGCGCAAAACGGACGGTCTTTTATTTTGTCTTTTTACAATAAACATAAAATATTTAAGGGACATGTCTGAAATACCTTAATAATTTCTTGATTTTATGCGGATATAGTTACATTGGGTTTACAAAATTAAGTATACCATCTATACTTCTAACCATATAGTAATATTGGAGGGGTTTCAGATGGATTTTGCAAAGCTTCTGGCTGATGTAAATAATTTCGTATGGGGACCCGTCATGCTGGCACTTCTTGTCGGCACGGGAATATTCCTCACCATACGCCTGCGCTTTCTGCCGTGGCGCAATCTCGTGTACGCCATGAGGATTATCTTCCTTAAAAAGGGGGAGAGCGAGGGCGATATCACGCCGTTCCAGTCGCTCATGACGGCACTGTCGGCTACCATCGGCACAGGAAATATTGTCGGTGTCGCAACGGCCATGGTGCTTGGCGGACCGGGTGCTCTGGTGTGGATGTGGATAAGCGCGGCCTTCGGTCTTTCCACGAAGTACGGTGAGTCCGTGCTGGCGGTCAAATACCGCGAGACAAACAGTGTCGGTGAAATGGCAGGCGGCCCGATGTACGCAATGAAAAACGGTATCGGCGGAAATCTGGGCAAAATAATGGCGGTGCTCTTTGCCTTCTTTGCGGCAGCGGCTTCCTTCGGAATCGGAAACATGACACAGGCGAACGCAATGGCAGCGGCACTTGAGAGTGGATTCTTTGTACCGACTTGGATTACGGGCGCAGTGGTAATGGTTGCTTCCCTTATCGTTCTTACCCGCGGTATTCGCAGCATCGGTACTGTATCCAGTATTGTGGTTCCGGCCATGTCGGTTTTCTACTTCTTTATGACTCTTATTGTTATCTGCATGAACATCTCCTCTGTTCCGGCAGGTCTTTCCGAAATATTCCGCATGGCGTTCTCCTTTGACGCTGTGGCAGGCGGCGTGGGCGGTTCCATAATCGCTACAATTCTCACCTCCATGCGCTGGGGTGTTGCCCGCGGCGTATTCTCCAACGAAGCAGGCCTCGGCTCTGCGCCTATCGCGGCAGCGGCGGCTCAGACAGACCACCCGGCACGTCAGGGCTACGTGAACATGACGGGAACCTTCTTTGATACAATGATTGTATGTATGCTCACGGGACTTGCCATTTCCTCCTCGGGTGTTCTGGGTACGATTGATCCGGACACGGGCAAGCTGGTATCGGGTGTAAACCTCACCATTATGGCTCTGGGCACGGTTTTCGGCGACTCCGCGAAATACGTTGTTGCTGTGGCTCTGGCTCTCTTCTCCTTCTCAACCATTCTCGGCTGGGAATATTACGGAGAAAAGTCCTTCGAGTACCTCTGCAGCAGCCGCAAGGCTGTAATGGCATACCGTGTTGTCTACAGCATGGCTACCTATATAGGTGCTACAATGGCACTGGATATGGTCTGGAACATTTCAGATACAATGAACGGTCTCATGGCTATTCCGAACCTTATCTGCCTGCTGTGGCTCAGCAAGGATATCGCTGATGTGACCTTTGATTACGAAAAAAATGTACTGGCGGTTGAAAAAGCAGGGGAGGAAGTCACCTGCAGCGGAGCGGAAGTACGCACTGAATAAGGCGAAAGCAAAATCTTCTGAAAATTTAAGCTTAGGGGGCTTGATTTTTGTTCCCTGTAGTTAGATAATATGTACAGAGGTTTATGGCAATGGAGCCGTCCCTTTTGGGGCGGCCTTTTTTATACAAAAATTTTCCCCTTTTTCATTCCTTATTTACTAAAACTATGTTAGAAAATCGGCAAGGAGGTTTTCACATGGAGAAACACAACGTCTACGGGGAG
>JAILNL010000184.1 GCA_024691625.1 Schwartzia sp. (in: firmicutes) | reverse complement strand
CTTCTTTCATATAGGATTTGTCTTGTATCAGTGGACATAGGAAAAGCCTTCCCCGAAAGAGGAAGGCTTGTAAGCTGATGAAGCACCGATCAGCGATTTGCTTTTTCTCTGCGTTCTCTTTTTTCTTTTTTCGCTTTGCGCTGGCTTGCGAGTTTCTCCGCAGCGGCTTCGTTCTGCTTCTGCTTTGCGTAGTCAACGCCCATTTTCATGATTTTGTGGCGTACCGTCATTACAGGATGGCGGATGAGCATTCCCTTGCGGGAGCCTTCCATGATTTCCATGAAAGCTGCATTGTGTTCTTCGCCGAAGCACATCATGTCGCATTTGTCGCAGATTGGTTTTGTTACGCCGTAACGGCAGCGGTTCATCTTCGGGAAGATGATTGAGAGCAGCGCGTTGCACTTAGGGCAGAGTTTGCCGTCCTTTGTTCCGTGATTGGAGTTGCAGTAGGTTGCGAAGGATTTTTTGATATTTGCTTTTTCCTTCGGAAGATTCTGTTTCAGATCCTCGACCGGATTTTTGTCTTTCTTGCGGAAGCGTTCCGGAAGAAGATTCGATAAAAAGCTCATTGGATATCACCCTTATAAAAGATTTGCATATACATAAATTTTACTTGTAATAGGAAAGAAAAGCAAGGATTTTTGAAAAGGAAGGATTTTTCGAAAATTATGCGAATATATACTTCAATACGAGTAAAGAGAGGCAAGGAAATATGACTATCGGAGTTTTAATCATAGCAGGATTTGTGATTTTTGCGGCACTGATGGCAACGAAAAAAATGTCTACGCTTCTGGCACTTCCGCTGATGGCGGTGTGGGTGGCGGCAGTATCGGGGCTGTCTGCTCCTGTGTATCTTAATACTGTGCTTTTGGGCGGAGCTATGAGGCTGGGCAGTGCAATGGCTGTTGTTATTTTCGGCGCGATGTTTGCCCGCGTAATAATGAAAACAGGAATAGCAGATGCGCTGATAAAAACTGCAGCGGAGCTTGCGGGAGATCAGCCAGTGACTATCGCTCTTGTCATGTCTCTGGCGACGGTGTTTGTTTTTCTGGGGCTGAGCGGATTGGGCGCGGTAATAATGGTGGGTTCCATTGCTCTGCCCATAATGACAGGAGCTGGAATCAATCCCATAGATGCCGTGATCCTTCAGCTTTTGGCACTGGGTACAGGGCTTGCCGCAAACACGGCGAGCTACGGAATATGGATTGGCATTTTTGGCGGTGAGGTTGTGCCGTCTTATTATCTGCCGGTGTTTACGCTGTCGGTTCTCGGTATGCTTTCGTATCTGTTTATTTATGTGAAACAGCCGGGAGAAAGCTCCTTTGGGCGTTTTGCCTGTGGACTTTTGAAAGGAATTATTTCGCTGCCGGGAAGTTTTTTCAGGGCGGCGGGACGTGTTTTGAACCGCAAGCCGTCATCTCTTGTGAAGGAGAGACGTGAGGTGCCGGGTGCGGCATTTCTGGCGCCGGTGCTGCCTATTGTTATTGTATTCGGAGCGCGGGCTGTTTTCGGGTTCGGAAAGGCAGCCGACGGCATGGTAGACCCGGTGGCTGCGGCAGTTTTCGGATTTATTTTCGCGTCCCTGTACGCAGCTGCTATAGTGCGTCCTGAGCAGATTGTTCAGGTTTTTACAGGGGCACTTGTGGAAGGCATAAAAGATGTGGCAGGAGTTATTTTCCTTTTCATGGGAATAGGCATGCTTGTATCTTCTGTTATGCACCCGCAGGTGGCGGCAGTGCTGAATCCTCTTTTGAGGGCAGTAGTGCCGGAGTCGCACTGGGCTGTATTCGCTTTTTTTACGCTTTTGTCTCCGGCGGCGCTTTACCGCGGTCCTCTTAATATGTTCGGAATGGGAGCAGGCATTGCGGTACTGATGATGTCGTTGGGGACGATCCCGCCGGCTGTGCTGTGCGGTATATTTCTGGCTGTTGGTACGGTGCAGGGGGCAGACCCGACAAATTCACAGAATGTATGGCTCAGCGGTTTTGTAAAAGCGGACCCCAATGACGTGCTTAAAAAGCTCCTTCCATTTTCCATGGCAGAGTGCTGTGTCCTCATGCTGTATGTGACATTGACTCAGTGGTAAAGGAGGGTGGGGAATGAGACGTGTACGGATAGGCATTGATGTGGGCGGCACCTTTACCGATGCCGTGGCTATAGATGATGAAACGTATGAAATCATAGCGCAGGAAAAGCGGCCTACGACGCATGAGGCGAAGGAGGGTGTTGCCGTCGGTATCATTGAGATACTGCATGATATTCTGACAAAAAATAATATTTCTCCTGACGAGGTCGTTTTTATAGCCCACGGAACCACACAGGCGACAAATGCTCTTTTGGAGGGCGATGTTGCAAAGGCGGGGATTATTGGTATCGGACACGGATTTTTCGCGGACAGGGTGAAATCCGATACGGACGTTGGAGATATTCCCCTGGCCCCCGGAAAGCTTCTTCGAACCGCACATGCCTTTGTGGAAACGGAAAACGCGGAATCTGTACGTGAAGAGATAGCAAGGCGGATAGATGAGCTGGCGGAGCAGGGTGCTGCGGTGATGGTTGCCAGTGAGTCCTTTGGAGTAGACCACCCCGAGGCTGAAAAGCTTGTGATGGAAATCGCGCGGGAAAAAGGATTTCCGGCGACAGGCGGACACGAGGTTTCGCATCTTTACGGCCTGCGTGTACGTACCCGCACGGCGGTAATCAACGGAAGCCTTATACCGCGCATGATGGAGACCGCGGATATGACAGAGGCGTGTGTGAAGCGTTCTGAGATAGGGGCGCCTCTGATGATAATGCGCTGCGACGGCGGTGTAATGACTGCGGACGAGGTGAGGCGGCGTCCGATTCTTACCATGCTTTCGGGGCTTGCCGCAGGGGTTGCCGGAGCGCTTATGTACGAGAAAATGTCAAACGGTATTTTTCTCGAGGCAGGGGGAACATCAGCGGATATTTCTGCGGTGCGTGACGGCCGTGTTATGGTGCGGTATGGAGAGCTTGGCGGCCACAAGATGTATCTGCGTTCGCTTGATGTGCGTACTCTGGGAGTTGCCGGTGGCAGCATGATCCGTGTTGAGAACGGAAGGATAACCGACGTGGGGCCGAGAAGCGCACATATTGCAGGACTGCCATATGAGGTTTTTGAGCCGGGGCTGAATAATCCAAAGCTTGTTCTGCTTTCGCCCTGCAGAGATGATGAGCCGGTGTTTGCGGCAGCCGAGGGAAGCGACGGACGTCGCGCAGCGCTTACTCTTGCAGGGGCGGCAAATCTTTTGGGGAGTGTTCCCGATGGAGATTATTCAAGCGGAGACAGGGAGGCGGCCCGGGCGGCGTGGCAGACCTTGGGGGCTGCAATCGGCGTTTCGGCTGAGGAAGCGGCGAGACAGACAATGGATATTGCCGCGTCAAAGGTACGCGCCATTGTGGAGGCGTTAATACGCGACTACGAGCTGCCTAAGGAAGCGGTTGTGCTCGCGGGCGGAGGAGGTAGCGCGGGAGTAATTGTGCCGTATCTCGGAAGAGTCATGGGAGTACCATGGAGAGAGGTAAAGAATGCCCCTATCATTTCAACTATCGGGGTAGCTATGGCTATGGTGCGGGAATCGGCAGAGCGTACCGTGGTGCAGCCAACGGGTGATGATGTCCGCTCCATACGCCGTGAGGCAATAGAGCGTGCAATGCAGTCGGGAGCGAGAGAAGAAACAATAGAAGTATCTATAGAGGTAGATCAGAAGGCGAATATTCTCCGTGCCGTTGCCATGGGAGCAACGGAAATAAGACAGGGCGCAAAAAGCCTTGAGATTCCGTTGGAGAAAGAGCTTCTTAATACCGCAGCGGAGTCCATGGGACTTCCTGCGGAGCAGGTGCAGGAGATTGCCTGCCTTGGACGCTGGCATATTTTTGACGGCGTACGCAAAAGAAAATCCTTCGGCATATTTGAAAATCAAAGTCATGCCGTACGCGTGATAGACAGGGACGGGGTGATACGTCTTCAGCGTGAGGGGATAGGCGCGGCTGTCTCCACGAAGGGAAAGCTTAAGGAAAGTCTCGATATTCTTTTGGAGGAAACAACGGAATACAGTACCGTTGGCGGACAGATTCCGCCTATGTTTGCATATTACGGGGAAAAGCAGCTTGATCTTTCCGGACTTGTCAGCCGCGAACAGGTGGACGAGGTGCTTGCCATGGAGATGGACGGCAGAGAGGAAAATGAGCCTGTGGCGGTGCTTGCCGTGGTGCAGTAAAATAAAAATTTCAAGTGTCGGTTAAAATGTCGGAAAACGTATTGCAAAAAGAAAACACAGGGGGTACAATGAACGCAAAATAAAGACAAACCGGCGCAATGTCCATCGCTCATGAATACCCAAAGCCGGAGCGTCTCGCGGAATGGGAGAGTGTTATGAAAAGCTTTCGTCTCACGGAAAAAGAAATGACCCGTCTTGCGGAGAAATATCCGACGCCATTTGTTGTGGTATCTCTCGAGCAGGTCGCTTATAATTATCGTTTCCTTCGGGAACACATGCCTATGGTCAATATTTTTTATGCCATGAAGGCAAACCCGTCACCAAAGCTTCTGGAGACTATGGTGGAGCTGGGGGCTTCCTTCGATACGGCTTCGGCGGGGGAGATTGAGACTCTGCACCGTATGGGAGTCTCCGGGGAGCGAATGATTTACGCGAATCCTGTGAAGACACCTGTTGGCCTTCGTGCCGCGTCGAATTGCGGCGTGCGCAGGTTTACCTTTGATGATGCAAGCGAGATTCCTAAAATGGCCGAGGCCGTACCGGGAGCGGAAGTTTTGGTGCGTATCCGCGTGAAGAACGCGAAGGCGCTTGTGGATTTGAATGCGAAGTTCGGCGCAGACCCTGCGGAGGCGGTTAGCCTTCTCAAACAGGCAAAGGACGCAGGCCTGTGTCCTGCGGGAATTGCTTTTCATGTGGGTAGCCAGTCCCTTTCGGCGGAAGCTTATGTGGAGGCACTTCTTCTCACGCGCAGACTTTTTGACGAGGCTGAGGAAGCCGGAATACATCTCACCATGCTGGATATAGGCGGAGGATTCCCTATTCCCGGAGAGGATGGAAAAGATCCATGCGCGGTGGATATTATGGACGCGGTTGAGCGTCAGCTTGAACGACTTTTTCCTGAGACATCAATATGGTCTGAGCCGGGGAGATTTATATGCGGTACGGCGGTTAATCTTGTAACCTCGGTTATAGGTGAGAAGGTTCGCAACGGTCAGCAGTGGTATGTGCTTGATGAAGGGCTTTACGGGACATTTTCCGGAGCCATGTACGACCACTGGCGTTTTGAGATATGCTCGTACAATAAAGGGCCTGAGCAGAAGGTTACGCTTTTGGGGCCCAGCTGTGATTCGATAGATTTTGTTAAAAGAGATGTGATGCTTCCTAAGCTGTCCATGGGAGATTTAATTCTCGTTCCTAACTGCGGTTCATATACAACAGCAAGCGCGACTACCTTTAACGGCTTTGCTTTCGCGCAGACAGTATACCGTGAGGACGAGCCGGAAATCTTTGAGATAGGACAGGTTCCTGTGCAGGAACGTCTGGCATACGCGTAAGCTTTTGCATTATGAGTTGGGTTTGGGCAGATGATTCTGCACCGCTGGAGGATTTGCGATGGCGAATGAAAACGGAATCGGCAGATGGCGGAAATATAATGCGGAAATGGAGATATACGAGCAGCTTCGCGACGATGTAATGGACGACGCGAGGTCTTTAGGTATGTCGGAAAAGAAACTGAATACACTTGAGCTTGGCGTCGAGGAAATCGCCGTTAATATCATTTCCTATGCGTATGAAAAGGCCGGGCCTCTGCGGGTGCGTACATCCACGGAGGACGGCCTTTTTCGGCTTGAATTTGCCGATCACGGAAGAAATTTCGATCCTTTGGCCGAGGATATGCGTCATACGGACGGCGTGCCTACGGAGGAACAGGCTGAAGGCGGATACGGAATATTTCTTGTAAAGCAGTTCTTTTCCTCTGTGACCTACCGGTATGAAGAGATGTTCGGAGAAATGGCTAATCATCTGACAATGGAGCTTTTGCTATGAACATGAAAAAGATGGGAATTCAACGGCGTATTCTGCTTTTGCTGCTGTCGGCGGGACTGGTGACTTTTTTTGTCCTTTCTGCGGCATCCTTTATCAGTTTGTACCAGGGCCGTTCCGATGCGTTGGAGACGGGCGGAGCAATGGGAAAGACAGTGGAGGGATTTGCAGAGGATTTTGCAGTACGGCAGGCGAAAAAACGTATCTCCGATGTGGCGGAGCAAAAGGCTGAAAATGTCGAGCATGTCGTAGAAGGTATTTTGGCTGATGCCGATAATATGGTAAAGACGATGACCGGAATTCTTTCAGATAGCGCTGATTATTCGCCAATTATGCTGATGACACCGACGGAATCACAGATACCGGGCAACACGGCATATATTTATCTGAGGAGGGGACTTTCCGAGAGGATTTTTTCTGATCCGGCACTTATGCGTGAGATCGGAACGGCTTCGAACATCGGGAAATGTCTGGAGTTTACGTCAAGACGTTATACTTCCGATACCTCCTGCTACATTGCATCGGATAACGGATATTTAATCTGGGTTGACGGATTGTCCAAGGGACAGACTATGGCAGAATTTCCTGAGGTATACCTGAAACAGGAATTTGATGCAGTGAAACGTCCCTGGTATATTGCAGCGAAAAAGGAGGGTCACCCTATCGTCAGCGAGGTATATATTTCGGTGGAGGGAGATTCTGAGATTACCTGCGCTGCGCCTTATTACGAGAACGGAAAGTTTGCGGGAGTTGCGGGCATCAGTACGCCTCTGCACGCGCTTCATGAGATAATACAGAAAAAATCTGGGCGAGGAAAGTGTCAACTTCGCACTTGATGATAAAGGCTGCGTGGTGATGTCCTCAAAAACAGAAGGAACGCTGGCGGTGTCTCAGGAAAAAAGGGACCTCAGACTTTCTCCGGAGCTAAGCCTTGCGGTAGAAGCAGCGTCCATGGCAGCGGGTAAGAGTGATATAGCTCTTGTTACTGTCGATGGGGAAGAATATTATCTTGCCTATGCGCCTATGCCGCTGCTGGGGTGGAGCTTTGGTACGCTGGTTAAATGTGATACCGTGACCGCGCCTGCTGAAGAAATCGGACATATTGTAGCCTATGAGGCGAAGGCGTTTGCTGCTTCAATGGAGAGACGTTTCTTTGAGAATGCCCTTCGCACGGCAGTGCTCCTGCTTATTATGCTTTTGATGCTTGTATACGTCAGCAGAAGAGCGGCACGGTACTTTGTGGGGCCTATACTCACGCTTTCCGAGGGAGTAAAGGAGATTGCGAAGGGAAATCTCGATAAAAAGCTTGAGGTTCGGACCGGAGATGAGCTCGAAGGGCTGGCTGACTCCGTCAATGAAATGACGGACGACCTTAAAACCTATATGGAAAATTATGTACATGCTACGGCGGACAAGGAACGTATCGCTACTGAGCTGTCCATGGCACAGTCTATACAGGCAGGCATGCTTCCGAATATTTTCCCTAAATTCTCGTAAAACGATCATTTTGACCTTTTTGCTGCAATGGCGCCTGCCCGTGAGGTGGGTGGCGATTTTTACATGCTTGATGAAGATCATCTGGCACTGACGATTGCCGACGTGTCAGGGAAGGGCGTTCCGGCTTCACTGTTCATGGTAATTTCGAAAACAATATTGAAAAATGTTGCTCTTTCTGAAGGAATCGGTGCCGATCTCGGGAAGCTCATGGAAAGGACAAATAATCAGCTTTGTGAGAACAACGAGGAAATGATGTTCGTTACGATATTTTTCGGGGTGCTGGATCTTAAGACCGGAGAATTTTCCTATATGAATGCTGGGCACAATGTACCGTTTATAGGACGGACATCAGATGGGCATACAGAGTGGAGCTCGTTGGAAAATAAAAAGAAGAATTACATGGTGGGTGCAGTTGAAGACGCTGTCTATGATGAAAGACGGCTGACATTGGCACCCGGAGATATGCTTTTTGTTTATACTGACGGAGTAACCGAAGCAATGGACACAGACGGGAATATGTATACCGAGGCCCGACTGAAGGAAACGCTGGAGCGGGAAGGAAGGCCGGAGGTAAAATCTGAGGCGCTTCTTGCAGCCGTCCGTGCGGATATTACCGCGCACGTAAATGGGGCAGAGCCGTCGGATGATGTTACTATGCTGGGTATACGTTTCCTTGGACCGTGAGGCATGGAAGATTATGCAGATATGACAGAGCGGGAATGTTTGCGTTCCCGCTCTGTTTAATGTAAAATATTTACTGGAAAATTATGGAAAGCTGACACTTGACAAGGGAGTGTATTACATGCCTGAACTGGAGAATTTGCCTGAGGAAGCTCTCTTAGATGATATCGGAGAGAAATCGCTTCGACGGATTTTGGAATCCATGGTCAGTACAATAGAGGGAAGCAAGTCGCAGATTTTTGACGTGTATGAGGCTGCTCACAGCGAAGTTGAAAGCAGCAAGAAAAATCTGCAGGACGCAAAGCGTCTTACGCAGGAGGTCATTGACGAGGTCGATGCTCTTGAGGAGCAGGAGCAGAAGGAGAAGCAAAAGCTCGTGCTCGTCAGCTCCAGCTTTTCCGATTATTCGGAGGAGAAAATTCAAGAAGCGTATGAGTCTGTCAAAAACGTTCAGGTGCAGCTCGGTATTGCACGGGAGAAGGAGCGCCAGTTGCGCCGTCAGCGCAACCAGCTTGAGCTTCGCCTGTATCATCTGCAGAAAACCGTTGAGTCGGCACAGAAGCTGGCTATGCGCATAAGCTCCATGCTCAGCTATCTGGGAACACAGATAAGCGATGTGGTAATCCAGCTTGAGGCGGCATCGAAAAATAAATATCTGAGCGCAGCTATTATACGTGCGCAGGAGGATGAACGTCTGCGCGTGTCCCGTGAGATTCATGACGGTCCTGCTCAGGA
>JAILNL010000170.1 GCA_024691625.1 Schwartzia sp. (in: firmicutes) | reverse complement strand
TAACAGGGTCCTCAGGTATTGATATCCCCGGAGCAAAGCAGCGTGAAACACAGTCATAGCTGCTTCCTTTCGCAGTCACGGCAATGGTAACCCCGTCCAGTTTTTTCAGCTTTTCCATGTCAGGCACAAGCTCACGTACCTGCTCCTCCGATTCCAGTACCATCAAGAGGTCGCGGTCCATATACGCCTCCACGGGTTTAACACCCAGGGCTTCCTCCATTTCCTTCGTCACAGGAACAGGCCTGCATCTATACGCAGGAAAATCCATGACGTACATATCGCCATTGCGCTGAACAGACAGCCTTCCTACTTTTGTATCAAAATGTATCTCTTCTGCGTCCTTTTCGTAGAACTGAAACAGCACAAAGGTTGTCCCCAAGGTCGCGTGCCCGCAGAAATCTATTTCTCCACCGGGTGTGAACCAGCGCAGATGATATGCGCTGCCTTCTTTTACCGTGAAGGCAGTCTCGGAGAAATTATTTTCCTTTGCTATGTTCAGCATAACATCATCAGAAAGCCAGCTTTCCATAACACAGACTGCCGCCTGATTTCCGTGAAACAGGCTGTCCGCAAATGCGTCTGCCACGTATTGCTTCATAAACTTTCCTCCTCACAAAAACAGGGCCTCCCAAAGCTTTGCTCTGGGACAGCCCCGTTTATTACTCAAAAGAATACAGGAACGGCATAGATAAGCAAGGACAGTATGAAGAACGTCGCGGTAACGCGCTTCCAGAATCTGTAGTCCTTATCCATAGCAAGCTGCTCCTCAGATGTAGGTTCAGGTGTGTCGGCAATGAGTGTCTCAAGCTGTACTTCCTCAATGCCCTCGTTCTGTCTGCGGCAGAACCAATACACGACGACACCCGCAACGCACCAGATAATTCCCGAAACAATGGCGTCCTGATCAAGCTGCGTCATCATGATGAAGTATATGACAATGCTGACAGGCACGCCTATTTCAACCATCGGCGCCTTGAATGGGCGTTTCAGGTCAGGCAGGCGGTGACGGAGTCCCCACGCTGCCGCAATGCCGATAATGTAGTAGAAAAGGTCGGCAAAGAGGCTGACGGAGGCAACAAATGTAATCGGGTATTTTACGAGAATCAGTGAAAGAACCCCCAAAAACAGGATTGCCACCCAGGGCGTACCGTATTTCGGGTGGAGCTTGCTGAAGATTTTCGGCATGGAGCCCTCACGAGCCATAGCGTAAAGATATCTGGGCGGTACAGCGATAGACGAGTTCAGCGTTGAAAAATCGCCGCCAACGGAAATACCAAGCGCCAGCATGATAAGCGGCAGGCCAAGAATACCTGCTGCCTCCATCGCCTCAGCGTAAGGAGCGTCGGCAGAAGCCAGCGCAGGCAGTGCATCTGTAGGAGTAATTCCCACAAGGAACCACTGAAAAATAGCGTTGACTATGAACACAATAAACGGAGCCAGCTTTAATGCGCGCGGGATATTGATTTCCGGAAAGCGTATCTCTTCCCCGAGAGCGCAGCAGGTCTCAAATCCGGCAAAACACCACCATATAAGCGCCACCATGCCTATAAAGCTCCAGGAGGACATATCGGAAAGCCCCGCAGGAAGAACCACATAATGCGGCATGTGAATGTTCGGAAGCATTGTCAGCGCCCAAATGAAAGCAATGCTCCAGAAAAAATAGATAAACGCATTTTGCAGACGGCCCGTAAACTTCGTGCCATAAATATTAGTCCCGATAAAAACAGCAATCGGAATCATAGCCAGCACCGCATCATCTAACGGAAGCTCCAGGCCCATAGCTCGAAACAGCGTCTTAAAATAAAACGCGAAGGCAAGCGCCTCTCCCGAAGTAACAGCCACAAGAGACGCAATGAAGTTCCAGCCTGCTAAAACACCCGCACAGTGATTGAGCCCGAGCTGCGCGTATTTGTACGTTCCTCCCGCAAAGGGCAGTGCCGCGCCCATCTCGCCGTAGAGCCATGCCGGGTATATGCTTATGAGCATGGCAATAAATGTCGCCAGGACTACCATACTGCCCATATTACCGACAATCTGTGAGCCGATTGTAAAAAGCCCGACGCCTATGACAGTACCGACGGTTATTGTTACCGCTTCCTGCATGCCGAGCGTTCTCTTGAGAGAATTGCTTGTGTTCAAATTACATCATCCTTCTTTGCTTTAGTATAGTAAAGTAATAACGATAGTATTATACCACAGTACATAAGTGTAATCAACCAAAACTAATCATTACAAAAGCAATCATGTTTCACAAACAAAACAAGCCCCGCAAAAATTGCAGAGGCTTGTTCAAAATACTTCTCTATTTAACTGTATTTAGCTGCACATCAAAAAATCATTGCGTAAAGGCTCGCGCCGAACACAGTAATAATTCCCGCTGCCACAATGGCAAGAGAGCTCATGGCTCCCTCCGCTTTTCCCATCTCCATCGCTTTAACAGTTCCGATGGCATGCGCCGCGGAGCCTATGGCTATGCCCTTGGCGATTGGCTCCTTTATTCCAAAGATGCGGCAGACAGGTTCTGCGATTATGTTTCCGAGAATACCCGTGAGAATGATAACGGCCACGGTGATGGGCACATAACCCTCAAGCTCCTCAGTAACACCCATACCGATTGCGGTGGTTATGGATTTCGGAAGCAGCGTAACATACCCTGCATGGTCAAGCCCGAATATGATTGCAAAAATAAGCACAACCGTAAGGCTTGTAACAACGCTTGCCGTCACACCGATTACAACCGCTCTTGCATTGTTTTTCATTGTTTCAAACTGCTCATAAAGGGGCACGGCGAGGCAAACCGTTGCCGGAGTCAGAAGGTAGCTTACATATTTTGCTCCGTCATAGTACGTATCATAGTCAATTCCGAAGCAGATAAGAAATGCTATTACAAGAACTATTGCCACAAGCAGCGGATTCAAAACCGCGCTTCCTGTTTTCTCTTTTATCCAGACGCCTGCGCCGTAAGCGGCAAGTGTCAAAAGTGTTCCGAAGAACAGCGATTCATGCCAAAATTCGTACATATCATTACTTCCTTATATATTGTTTCTCCTGACCGTCTCCGCCAAGCCGTAAAATCATCTGCGTGACTCTGCCCGTAACCGCCATGACGGCAATTGTCGACAAAACCGTGATCACAAGATACGGCACAATCGCAGGCTTGAGTATTGGCCAGGACTTGATGAGCCCCACCGCCGCGGGAACAAATAAAATAGGCATTATCTGTATCAAAAACACGACAATCCCGTGAATATCACGAAGCTCTATCCATTTTCGCTCCAACGCCAGGAACAAAAGAATTATCCCGTATATGCTTGCAGGTACAGGCAGAGGAATCAAAGCGTGAAGAGCCTCGCCTATAAACGAAAACATGAGAATAATCGCGAACTGTTTCATAGATTTCATACGCTTATCTCCTTTCCTCAATCCTAAAAATTTCAAAAGAAAAATATGACACGAATTGTACCACTCTATTCTGAGAAATTCATTAAAAACAAAACTCTCCCAATCAGGGAGAGTCAAGTCACCAAATATATCAAATCACACCGTCGTCAGGAGGAATTTTCCGTTTCCTCTGAGCCAGTACGCGCCGTAGTCAGCAGGAACAAATACGGAATCTCCCTTTTCGAGAGTATTGTATCCCGTACGGCATTCAAGCTCAATAAGACCGTCCAGAACAAGTATGGACTGGAAGCTGCTGCGGTCAGAAGCCAGATGACAGCGGCCGTGGAGATTAAACTCATGTACTGTAAAGAACTCACAGGACACAAGCTGCTTCATATCATATTCAGCAAAAAACAGGTTCGGCGGCAGTGCCGACGGCTGCGGCGACGGGGTAAGGCGAAGAACATCAAGAGCCTTGTCCACGTGAAGCTCTCTCGGCTTTCCGTCCTTTCCAATACGTCCGTAATCGTAAACGCGGTAGGTAGTATTGGAATTCTGCTGAATCTCAGCAACCGTTATACCGCCCCCGATAGAATGCAGCGTACCCGCTTCAATGAGGAAAGCGTCTCCCGGTTTTACAGGCACGCGGTTGCAGACCTCCAAAAGAGTATTATCCTCTATACGTCTGCGAAGCTCGTCCTTTGTGACCTCGCGGTTAAGTCCATATATAAGACTTGCTCCCGGCTCGCAGTCAACTACATACCAAAACTCGGTTTTGCCGTACTCACCCTCTACACGGAGCGCGTAGTCATTATCAGGGTGAACCTGCACCGAAAGGTCCTCTGCGGAGTCCAGCAGCTTTATGAGAATAGGGAAATACGAATACCGTGCGGCATGAGCACCTACAATGCGGTCGCCCTTCAGCGCTATATACCGCTCCAGCTCCATTCCCGAAGCCTCTCCGTTTCTGATTATACTGTGACCGTCCTTGTGGCACGCAAGCTCCCAGCTCTCTGCCACGGTTTCTAGGTCAGTTTTTTTGTTATATTCCGTTTTAAGCTTTGTCCCGCCCCAGATGTAATCCTTCAGCGGTGACGTTAACAGCATAGGATAAAGCAAAGCCTTGCCCTCCTTAAATACCTTCTCATCCTGGAAATGAAAACAAATCGTTTCGATTTTCCAATGATTCTCTTATCATACCACAACGCAACCAAAAAAGAAACTCATTCGTAAAACAAATAAAGGAGCGCCGTAAAAGCGCTCCCCTCTCTTGCCTAAGATGTCTCTCTTACTTAAGATGCCTCTTTTTCTTCTTATGGTGGCGGTAATACCACACAGCTCCGCCGATAACGCAGATAACAACAAATGCGATGCTCGCCTCATGTCCGATTTCCAAAAGATACTTCCAGCTCTCGCCAAGCATCATGCCTGCCCAGAGGATAAGCGCCGTCCATGGCAGCGACCCCAGAATCGTATAAATCGTAAAACGCTTGAAATCCACATGAGCGAAGCCCGCAGGAAGAGAAATGAATGTGCGGACAACAGGAAGCATACGGCTGAAGAAAACAGCCTTGATGCCGTATTTATCGAACCAGTTCTGAGCAAGGTCAACGTGTGACTTCTTTATAAGGAAGTAATGTCCGTATTTATCTACGAAGGAACGCCCACCGCGGCGTCCTACCTCATACGCGAACCATGAGCCCAAAAGACCGCCTACCATTCCGTACCAGAGCGCCCCGGAAAAAGTCATCTGACCTGCGAAAATCAGATATCCCGCAAAACCGAGAATCAGCTCACTGGGTATAGGAATGCAGGCATTTTCCATGCCCATGAGCACAGCTACAGCCAAATATCCCCAGTCGGCGATAAATCCCAAAAACATCTCTGATAAACTTCCCATTACCCTTTTCCTCTCCCCCGAGTGTATTTTCTAACGTCACAGCATATCGCAAAAAAGCGAGCCTCCCATGAGACCCGCTTTCAAACGATCACGTTCTCCCGTGATCCATCCTGTGTTAAATGGTGCCTCAGAGTGGAATCGAACCGCTGACACAAGGATTTTCAGTCCTTTGCTCTACCAACTGAGCTACCGAGGCAAACTGGCGACCCGAATGGGACTTGAACCCATGATCTCCGCCGTGACAGGGCGGCATTCTAACCAACTGAACTACCGGGCCAATATAAAGCATCCGAAAATGCACAATTATCATGGTGACGCCAGCGGGATTTGAACCCACGAACCCGCCGTGAAAGGGCGGTGTCTTAACCACTTGACGATGGCGCCATGGTGGCTCACCCGGGACTTGAACCCGGGACACCCTGATTAAAAGTCAGGTGCTCTACCAACTGAGCTAGTGAACCATATAAAAATGAGTGCCCCATAACTATCGTGGTACTCACAGAACAATAGTATACAGGGCACGGTTATTTTTGTCAATACATTTCTTCTTGTTTCTGAGACTCACGTCTCATAAATCATGGTTCTTACTGATACAAAACCTTAGCCTTGAGGTCCTCAGCAGCCTTCGTCACACGGGACAGATTAGCAGTAATCTCCTGTGTAGATGCAGCCTGCTCCTGGCTGATTGAACTTGTGGTCTCAATAGATTTTGCAATCTCCTCAACCGCCTTATTCATCTCCATGAGCGTTTCCTGAATTTTCTCCGTAGCCTCACGGGACTGCTCAGCCAGCTTTCTGACCTCCTCCGCGACAACCGCGAATCCGCGTCCCTGCTCGCCTGCACGGGCTGCCTCAATAGCGGCGTTCAAACCGAGAAGATTCGTCTGCTGTGCTATGTTCGTAATAAAGTCAATGACCTTAATAGTATCCGCGTTGCGCTCTTTAAGAAATTTCGCCTGTGAAATTGATTCCTGCCCGGCCTTTGCGAGCTCTCCTGCGCTGGTTGCAACCTGTTCAACAGCTTCATAAACCGTCTGTGTAGAACGGGCAATTTCTTCAATGGAATTTACCAGTTCCTCATTTCCTGTGCCTGCCATTTAGTCTCACCCTCCCAATTTAACTTCGTCCCGAAGATGTTCTGTACATTTAATGATAGCTGAAACAGCCATAAAAAGCAATAATAGATTATCAACTAATTTATAGCGTGTAAAGTATAATAAATCTCTCATGCTGACCAATAACGCCAACGGACGCATCTGTCCGCAGACAAAATTTCCCATTGGCGTTTTGAACTAGCTTCCTATTGTAAACCTTGTCATATCAGAGGCGGAATTTCTGAACCTCCTGCTGCAGGCCTCCTGCCATCTCTGCAAGACGGTGGCTGGCATTGGCAATCTCTTCGATGGACGCGGACTGCTCTTCCGTTGCCGCCGAAACTGTCTGCGCTTCCTCTGCCGCTCCGCTGCTGGATTTGCTGATTACACGCATATGTTCGACAATATCCTCTCCATTCTTTGCAAGCCCGCTGATTTCCTTCGAAATTCCATCAACCTGCTCGGAAACCTTACCGACAATATCGATAATCCTGCGGAATGCCTCGCCCATGGATATGATGTTTTTCGCGCCGACCTGTACGTCTTTGCTGCTCTGCTGCATTCCCGCAACAGCTTCCTCCGTATCCTTGCGGGTTACCTCTATCAGGTCCGCAATCTGTTGAGCCGCATCCCTGGAGGACTCGGCAAGCTTTCTTACCTCTTCCGCGACAACCGCGAAGCCTCGGCCCTGCTCGCCTGCGCGGGCTGCCTCAATAGCCGCGTTAAGAGCCAAAAGATTCGTCTGCTCCGCAATTCCCGTAATAGTATCGATAATCTGCCCGATTTCCGTAGAACGTTCGCCAAGCGCGGTTACGACCTCGGTGGATTTCAGCGTAGATGTCTCAATATGTTTAATCTGCGTGATCGCTTCTTCAAGTGTCTGTCCGCCTTCACGGGCAACATCAGCCGCTTCAAGGCCCTGCGATGCAGCAGCATCTGCTGTTACAACGATATGCTGAATAGTATCATTCAGATGTTCAATGGATTCTGATGTACCGCCTACCGCTGAAAGCTGCTCCTGTGTTCCCTGCGCGACCTTCATAATGGAATCCGCAATCTGGTTGGAAGCCAGTGCAGACTGCGCCGCTGTAGTATTGAGA
>JAILNL010000100.1 GCA_024691625.1 Schwartzia sp. (in: firmicutes) | reverse complement strand
CTACAAATCACACATACAGGGGTGAGTTTTTTGGATTTTGGCAAGGATAAAGTTTTACCGGTAAACCTCGCTGATGTCATGTCGACCTCGTACATCGATTACGCAATGAGCGTTATCGTTGCGCGCGCTCTTCCTGACGTACGCGACGGTCTCAAACCGGTACACCGCCGCATCCTGTACGCTATGCAGGAAGCGGGCATGGGCTCGAACAAGCCGTACAAAAAATCGGCTCGTATCGTCGGTGAAGTTCTCGGTAAATATCATCCGCACGGTGACAGCTCGGTCTACGACGCTATCGTGCGTATGGCCCAGGATTTCTCTATCCGCTATCCGCTGGCTGACGGTCACGGAAACTTCGGCTCCGTGGACGGCGACCCGGCGGCTGCTATGCGATACACAGAGGTCCGCATGTCGAAAATCGCTGAGCTTATGCTTCAGGATATCGACAAGGACACAGTAGATTTCACGCCGAACTATGATGAATCCTTGAAGGAGCCTTCCGTTCTTCCGGCTAAGTTCCCGCAGCTTCTCGTAAACGGGTCTTCGGGTATCGCTGTCGGCATGGCAACGAACATTCCTCCGCACAACATGCGTGAGGTTATCGCCGGCGTTCTCATGCTTATCGACAATCCTGAGACGACTGTCGACGAGCTCATGACCGTCATCAAGGGACCGGATTTCCCGACGGCGGGCCAGATTCTCGGTCTTGACGGCATAAAGAGCGCTTACCGCACGGGACGCGGCGTCATCACAATGCGTGCCGAGGCTCACATAGAGACCATGTCCAACGGCAAGCAGCGCATTATCGTTACAGAGCTTCCGTATCAGGTCAACAAGGCGCGTCTCGTGGAAAAGATCGCCGAGCTCGTCCGCGACAAGCAGATTGAAGGCATCACGGCTCTCCGTGATGAATCCGACCGCAACGGCATGAGCATTGTAATGGAGCTTCGCCGCGACGCCAATGCAAATGTTCTTCTGAACCAGCTCTACAAGCACACCCAGCTGCAGGACAGCTTCGGTGTCATCATGCTTGCGCTGGTGGACGGCAGCCCGCGCGTCCTCAACCTCAAGCAGGTGCTCCACTACTACGTCGAGCATCAGAAGGACGTCATCACACGCAGAACGAAATACGAGCTGAACAAGGCACAGGCCCGCGCTCATATTTTACAGGGCCTGACTATCGCGCTCGACCATCTCGACGCTGTTATTACAACAATCCGTGAAAGCCGCACGGCAGATATTGCACGTCAGGCTCTCATGGACGGCTTCGGTCTCACAGAGAAGCAGGCTCAGGCTATCCTCGACCTCCGTCTCCAGCGCCTCACAGGACTCGAGCGTGAGAAGATTGAGGAAGAATATCAGGAAATCTTGAAGACTATCGATTACTTGCAGGGTGTTCTCGCAGATGAAAAGAAAATCTTCGGCATCATCAAAGACGAGCTCACGAAGGTCAAGGAGCAGTACGGCGACGACCGCCGCACGCGCATCACGCTTTCCGGCGCGGATATGGATATCGAGGACCTCATTGCTGAAGAAGATGTTGTCCTCACCGTCACCCACGGCGGCTATGTAAAACGCATACCGCTCACCACCTACCGCAACCAGAAACGCGGCGGACGCGGCGTAACAGGCATGGGCACGAAGGAGACGGATTTCGTCGAGCACCTGCTCATCACGACGACGCACCATACTATCCTGTTCTTCACCAACCGCGGTCTTGTGTACCGTCTGAAGGGCTACGATATTCCGGAGGCAACGCGTCAGGCCAAGGGCACGGCTATAGTAAATCTCCTGCCCCTTGCAAACGGAGAAACTATCACGGCCGTCATTCCTATCCGCGAGTACAGAGAGGACCGTTTCCTCTTTATGGCGACCAAGAAGGGTATCGTCAAGAAGACGGGTCTCAAGGAATACGACACGGCGCGCAAGGGCGGTCTTATCGCTCTCACGCTGGATGAGGACGACGAGCTTATCGGTGTACGCTTCACCGACGGCGAGCGCCGCATTATCCTCGGAACCCGCGACGGTCTCGCAATCATGTTCGAGGAGGACGACGTACGCCCAATGGGCCGTCAGGCACGCGGCGTACACGGTATCCGCCTGAAGGATATGGACGAGGTCGTAGGCATGGATACTGTCAAAGAGGACAGCGAAGTCCTGACAGTCACCGAGGAGGGCTACGGCAAACGCACGGCAGCCACCGAGTACCGCGTGCAGCAGCGCGGCGGCAAGGGTGTCATCAACATGAAGGTCACGGAAAAGACCGGTGCCGTTGTAGGCCTCAAGGTCGTCAGACCGAACCAGGAGCTCATGCTGATAACACAGGAGGGCATCGTAATCCGTACGAATATCGATGAAATCTCCGTAATCAGCCGCAACACCCAGGGTGTTACGCTCATTAAAACAGAAAACGGCGACAGGGTTGCTTCCCTCGCTGTAATGGACCAGAAATCCGAATAAAAAAAAAAGGGGTTGCCGCAGAATTTTGCGGTAATCCCCTTTTTTATGCCCGTTTTATCAATCGCTTGTCAAAATCCAAATAAATGCTATACTGTAAATAGAAAAAGGCACCGCCTAGCGGTCCACCTTTCAGAGATTTATAATTCTTTCTATAAACCGCCTAAGTTGGTAGCTAGGGGCGGTTTATTTTTTTGCCTGAACCAGGATTAAAAGGACAAGCAGCAAAACTGCTACGCTATTCTCCATAGGCATCACCCCCTTGCGAAGGTGAAAAACCGCCAAACGGCACCTACTGCATTATAACAAACGTATGCTCTATTATCAATGATTTTCCCCAAACAACACTAATCCGCCCTTGCGGCTGTAGCCCGTATTCCAAAGCATATCAAATGCCAGCCAGCGCCATGTGCCGTAGGTGACGACCTTTACAAGCTCCATGCCCTGCTCGAACCAATAGCCTGTTATGAGATACCAGTGCCACACATAGTCCGCCATGGCCGGGGCACTGTGGCGCAGGGTGAGCGTCGGTATGGGAAAGCCCCCGTCTATCTGCCTTTTTACGGCTTCTCTCGCGTCTTCGTAGGCCGCCTCTCCGTCAAAGGGCGCCATGGAGATACTGCTTTCTCCCCTCTGAGCCAAAAATTCATTGACCCCGTCCATGTAAATATCCAGCGTGTCTATGCCCGTGAACCTCGGCTTCAGATAGGGCTTCATTTCCATACCGAACTCCAGATAGTCCTCGCGGGTGATGTTCTTCACGTCCTTCGGATAAAGGCGCGTGCCCCTGTATATGTCAAAATAAATGCTTGAGTCGCAGGCTGTCACCGCCGCGCAGCCTCCTATTTTCATCCAGCGGTCCGTAAACCAGCCCTGCGCTCCGCCGTAATCGTTCTCTCCAACGGCAAAATACGGCAGCTCTTTTTTTATCATAAAGCATCTTCCTTTAAGCAAATCTTACTGTATCATCTGCTTCAACTATATTTCTTTTTATGATTTTTCGCAACAAAATCGGCAAAATATGATAGGATAATTACATAACCTGCGTGTATCTTTAGGCAGGCCCCGCCGCATTAAAAATAACTGCGGTACACAAAAAAGAAAAGGAGTCTTCTTGATGATACAGGCTGTAATCGACATAGGTTCAAACACCGTGCGCATGGCTCTATACGAGATAAGCAGCGGCGCGCCTGAGCTTCTTCTTAAGCGCAAGCAGATAGTCGGACTGGCTTCATACGTGAAGGACGGCGTAATGCAGGACGAAGGAATTGAAAAGGCCGTTGAGGTTCTCACGGATTTCCGCCTTTCCCTTGAACGCCTTTCCATAAAAAATATAGCGGCATTCACCACCGCCGCCCTGAGAAACGCGAAAAACAGCGCGGAGGCTGTTTCCCGCATTGAAAGGGAGTCAGGTGTTTCCATACGCGTGCTGAGCGGCGACGAGGAAGCTCTTTTTGACTTCGTGGGCGCGACGCACGACGTGGAGGAGCCTGACGGACTTCTCATCGACATAGGCGGCGGCAGCACGGAGCTTGTTTTATACGAAAATCATGAAATCAAACGGCAGGTGAGCCTCCCTATCGGCTCCCTGGCTCTCCGAACAGGAAATGTAGAGGCGACTCTCCCCACACCCGCGGAGATTGAAAGCATGCGCCGCATTGCGCGGAAGGAGCTTTCCCTTGAGGACTGGAAGGGCATAACTGTCCCTGTAATATGCGGTATCGGCGGCACCTTTAAGGGAGCGCGCGCGGTTTATAACGCCTGCTTCCCCTGTGCGAAACCGACCTGCTCCATGGACACGGAAAAGCTTTCCGGGATTCTTTCACGGTTCGCCGTAGGCGAAAAGATACCCGAGGCGGAGCTTTTGCTGCTTCTCCGTGCGGACCCCGACCGTATTCACACACTCCTTCCGGGGCTTGTGATTGCCGAGGCCCTTTTTGAGCATTTCGGGGTAAAGCGGGCTATCTACAGCGATTCGGGAGTGCGTGAAGGCTTTTTATACAGTGAAATAATACCAAAACTTAAATAAACCGGAGGATATATTATATGGGAATCAGCGATTGGATAAAAAATACCGTACAACCGGATGTTCCTGAACAAGACCCGTCTGAGCTTTACAAGCTCGGACTGAAATACTTTATCGGACAAGAAATAGAGCCCGACTATGACAAGGCGCGGGAATATTTTCTCGCCGCTGCGCAGAAGGAACACGGCGGCGCGCTCTACGCTCTCGGCATGATAGCCATGCAGGAGGGCTTTTATGATGAGGCCGCGGAGCGTCTTGTTGCGGCAACGCAGACGGACATTGAGCCCCAGGCGGCTGCATGGATGGACCTTGGACGTCTTTTCCTCTATGAAAAGCATGAACCCTTAAAGGCTGCGGAATTTTATAAAAAGGCCGTTGAGGACGGCTTCGGCGAGGGCGCTCTCATGCTTGGGCGCATTTATTCCGAGGCGTATCTCGGCGGTCCGCAGACAGATTATGACACGGCTCTTTCGTGGTTCAACACCGCCGTTGATAAAGGCTGCCCTGCCGCACACTTTTTCATCGGACTGCTCTACGGCGGCGGCCGCGTTTTCCCGTCGGACTTCCAAAAGGCAATGGAAAATTTCCGTATTGTTGCGGAGGACAAAGAAAATCTCTACTGCGAGGATGCCGCCAACGCC
>JAILNL010000077.1 GCA_024691625.1 Schwartzia sp. (in: firmicutes) | reverse complement strand
TATTAAAACCGCTAGACCCATCGTTCCTATGATATATGCATATACTACTCCCGGCGTTTCCTATCATGACGGATATATAAAAATCGGCTACACAGAGCAAAATGTAGATGAGCGTATCCGCCAACAGACACATACCGCAGGAATTAAGGCAAAGAAAGAATGGACAGGTACAGCTGTATTTGACGATGGCAGTGGACAGACCTTCAAGGATTATGATTTCCATGCGTACCTCCGTCAAAATGATATATTGCAGCCTACAGATAAAGGAAATGAATATTTTTCTCCTGATGATCGCAATGAGTGGTTTTTTATTTCACCTGATGAATCTAAATCCATGTTTATGGATTTCAGACAGAATCGTGGCATACTCGAACAGAAAGAGGCTATTGTTCCCTATAATCTGCGTGAGGAACAGAAGTCTGCTGTAGATTGCACGAAGAAATATCTGGAAGAAAATCCGTGCGGTGAATTTTTGTGGAATGCAAAGCCACGATTTGGCAAGACTCTTTCCGTTTATCATTTGATGAAGGAAATAAAAGCTCAGCGTGTTCTTATAGTTACTAATCGCCCGGCTATTGCCAATAGCTGGTATTCTGATTATGCGAAATTTATTGGTCGTGAATCAGGCTATATGTTTGTCAGCAATGTAGATGGGATAGCAGACAAACCGTATGTTATTTCGTATGAGAGCTATAAACAGGATGCTGTTTCACGCAGGAAGAGAAATCTACCTGAGATGGGTGTGATTGATTTTGTTTCTTTGCAGGATTTAAAGGGTGCGAAAGCATTCGGAGGGCAGTTTAATAAGCTGGAAGAAATCAGCAAAATTAACTGGGATTTGCTTGTTATAGATGAAGCACATGAAGGCGTGGACACTTTAAAGACTGATGTAGCTTTTGACAGAATCAGGAGACAGTTTACCCTGCATTTATCAGGTACGCCTTTCAAGGCACTTGCAAATGACAAGTTTAACAGTGATGCTATATTTAACTATACGTATGCTGACGAGCAGAAGAGAAAGCGTGAGTGGGATGATTTCAATGAGCAGGAAAATCCGTATGCTAATCTTCCTAAACTCAGTCTGTACACCTATCAGATGTCAGAGATTGTACGTGATGAATTGGAACAGGGGTTAAATGTAGATGAGGAAGAGGTGGCTTATGCCTTTGATCTGAATGAGTTTTTCAGGGTTGAGAACGGCAGATTTGTTCATGATTCCTCCGTGGATAAATTCCTTGATGCGCTGACAAGGCAGAAGAAGTTTCCTTTTTCAACGGAAGAACTGCGGGCAGAACTCAAGCATACTTTTTGGCTGCTTAACCGTGTAGACAGTGCAAGGCTTTTGGCTAAAAAGCTTGCGGAGCACCCTGTTTTCAAGGATTATGAGATTGTTCTTGCTGCAGGTGATGGACGAATTGATGATGACGACGAAAATATGAAGTCCTATGACAAGGTAGTGAAAGCTATAAAGCAGCATGAGAAAACTATTACTTTGTCTGTGGGGCAGCTGACGACGGGTATTACTATTCCTGAATGGACGGCTGTTCTGATGTTGAGTAATGTTAAATCCCCTGCGCTTTACATGCAGGCAGCATTCAGAGCGCAGAATCCGTGTCTTTTCCATGAAGGGAAGGAACTCAAGCGTAAGGAAAATGCATACGTGTTTGATTTTGACCCTGCGAGAACACTTATTATCTTTGAAGAGTTTGCAAATGATTTATCGCCTGTTACATCATCGGGAAAAGGTGATGTGGAGACGAGAAAGAAAAATATTCGCGAGTTATTAAACTTTTTCCCTGTTATCGGAGAGGATGAAGATGGAGAACTTCTTGAGCTTGATGCGGAAAAGGTTCTTTCTATTCCACGTAAAATCAAGTCGGTCGAGGTTGTCCGCAGGGGATTCATGTCAAATTTCCTGTTCCAGAATATAAACAATGTGTTTGTCGCACCGAAGGAAATTATCGACATCATTAAATCATTTGAGCCTGTTAAAGAACCTAAGAACAAAGTGGGAGTCGATGAAACAGATAAAAACCTGTCACTTAATGATGAGGGGGAAGTAGACCTTTCTGAAGGGTATGTAATAGGCAAGGCTAAAGATGTCTTTGGTGATAAGATATATGATGTCAGAACCGAAATGGAATCGGTGATTGATGCTGCACAGGATTCGAAAGAGCCGGACGAGCTGGATAGCAAATTGGCTGATTTCGTTAAAGAGAATGTGGTAAAAAGCGTTATTCAGACGGCAGCTGAAAATTATGGTGACAGTATGAAAAAATCTGACAAGCGTCAGATTGAGGCGAAGCTGAATAATGATATAGAGCATATCGTTGGAAAGACTGTAAAAAATTATGAGATAGAGAAGAAACTCATTGAACAGCAGCGAGTTGAAGCTATGCAGAACCGTCATGAGACGGGAAAAACCACAAAAGAGATAAACGCTGAATTTGAAAAGAAGCAGAAAGAGGCAAATAATCAGTTCAAAATTGACCTGAATAATAAGGTGGACGAGTTTACCAAGTCTTCTATGGAGAGTACGGTCAAGACTGTAGAGACAAAGATTAAAGAACGGGAAAGAGATTCCATAGGGGATAACTATCGTGCTCATCTGAGAGGATTTTCGCGTACTATTCCATCGTTCCTCATGGCGTATGGCGACGATACTGTTACTTTGGCTACGTTTGACAGTCGTATTCCGGGGCCGGTATTTGTTGAGGTAACGAGTATTACTCTAGAGCAGTTCAGACTGCTTCGTGACGGCGGAAAATATACCGATTCTGAAACAGGAGAGGAAAAGGAGTTCAAAGGACATCTTTTTGACCCTGTGGTTTTCGATGATTCGGTAAAAGAGTTCCTTGCGTTAAAACAGAAGCTTGCAAATTATTTTGATGAGAAGAGCATTGAGGATATTTTTAACTATATTCCACCGCAGAAAACCAACCAGATATTTACACCGAAAGATGTTGTTAAGCGTATGGTGGATATGCTTGAAAAAGAAAATCCCGGCTGTTTCGATGACAAAGATAAAACATTTATTGATCTGTATATGAAGTCGGGACTTTACATAACAGAGATTGTTAAACGGCTTTATCAGAGCAAGAAGATGAAAAAGCAGTTCCCGAACGACAAGGAACGATTGAAGCATATTTTTGCCCATCAGGTATATGGATTGGCACCGACAGAAATAATATACAGGATAGCAACAAATTATATTCTTGGTTTCGCTGACGGTAATGAGAAGATTGTCCATAATTTTAAAAAGCTTGATGCATTGCCGTATGCACAAAATGGTACTTTGAAGGAAAAACTGGACGAGTTGTTCGGTGATTCATGACATAAGAATTAGATAGAGACTAAAAAACGCAGGCACCGATAAATGGTGTCTGCGTTTTTTAGTAAGTAATTTAACCACGAAAAAAAGACCGCGACTTTTGCCGAAGGCGGTCTTTTCTCGTTAAATCAGTTTCGAGGAAACCGACTTGTGGACATCGGCTGTCTCTTTATATATATTGTAACGCCTTCGTTTCAGTTTTGCAAATGTAAAGCCGGGACGAAGGCATTTTTTGTAAGTCAACGCGGAATCAAAACTTCTTTATGTGCGTTGATGATTTCTGCCATGAGCATTTTGCCGCGGATATCCGGGTGGAGTCCGTCGATGCTCAGGCTGGTTTCGAGCTGCAGGTGATTCTTGTCGTAGAAGTACGGCTCGAGGTCAATGTGGTATTCCTGTTTGCGGATGAATTCGTTGATTTTCTTCATCTTCGTGTACCAGTTCGGGTCGCTGGGGGTACGGAATGCCGTGTAGATGTTCATCGGATGAATCGGCATGAGTGTGAGGAAAATCGGACGGATGCCGTTTGCCTCGCATTTTACGCGTATGATATCCAAATCCGCAATTATTGATTGGGCGCTGAGGTCAGAACGCAAATCGTTTGAGCCTGTGAGTATCAGCAGATTTTTCGGGTGGAACGGAAGCACGTCATCTTCAAATCGAAGCATGGTCGCGTGCGCCGTGTCGCCGCTTCTGCCGAGGTTCAGCGCAGGGAAATCAAGATATGTGGTGTACGAGTATTCGAGGTTTGCAGGCGAGTAGGATATAGCTCCGCCTCCGTGGGTGATGCTGTCTCCGAATGCTGCCGCGTAAATGGGCGCTTTCTGTTCGGGGACGGTGAAGGGGGCCAGCTCCGAGTATGTGCCGATAGTTTTGCCGTTTTTGTCTATAGCACTGACGCGCCAGTAGTATGTGCCGGCGTACGGACGCGGATATTCGTCGTAGCTGCTGAATGAGTCGTCGGCAATTCTGTACCATTCACGTTCTGGTGTAGGCTCGGTGGGGCTTACGGATGCGGGCTTTGTTGTGAAAAGCTCGACTTCATAGCGCATGCTGTCATGGATAGGAATCCACTGATAGACAGGGTAAAGGGGCGGCGCTGCCTGCGCCATCTGGTCAAAGGTATTGATGAGCGGAGCGGTAGGCGCGGGAACAGAGGCGTCTATGACAATGCGTTCAGCCTTTGAGAATTCACCGATAGGACGGCGCTGGAGGTCGAGGGCACGGACACGCCAGTAAAGCTCCTTGCGGTTTTTCCACTGGGAGAGGTCTGCCTGCCAGCCGTTTGTAAATACTTTGGAGGTGCTGTAGAGGTGCCCGTTCTGGGAGGCTGTGATGCCTCCTTCTATTTTGGGGGCTTCGGAAAGAAGCTCGACCTCGTACATGACTGCTCCGGGGACGGAGTGCCATACAAGGAAGGGCTTCAGACTTGCGGGTTTTTCGTCTGTGTAGTGAAAGATGGAAACAGGCATGACAGGGTTCGGGAAGTCCGGGTTTGCTGCATGAGGATACGGACCGCCGAGTACGGAGAAGAGGCCGTAGGCGGTTACTTCATAAAACATGGGTACCGCGGAATCCGCTACCTGTATGTGGTCACCTGTGGTGTATTCGGTGCTGAAAAGATGGTATTCCGGCTCGTCCTTTACCATGCCGGTTGTTTTTGAGTATGTGTCGATTTTGTAGATGCAGGGATATGGAAGCTTGTTCCAGTGCATAGTAACATGACCGTTTTCTTCGGTAAACGAAAACTCCGGTGTTATGTCTTTTACTTTTAGGACGTCTACCTTTTCAATCAGGTAAGCGTTGACAAATGTAAAGCTCGCGATGAGAATTGCAAAAAGCAGAAACTTCTTCATAAATTCACCCGGAAAATGTATAATAAAAAATAACGTTATTAGTATAACATTTTTTTCTTTAGATTTATATATGTTTTCGGGAGGGTTACGATGGAGGATTCGCATAAGGGTCTTGTGCTTGTACATACAGGGGAAGGAAAAGGGAAGACTACGGCGGCCATAGGGCTTGCGGTGCGCGCATGGGGCGAGGGGCTCCGTGTTTTGATTCTGCAGTTCATAAAGGGCGGCTGGAAGTACGGAGAGCTCAAGGCTATTGAGGCGTTGCGCGAGGCTGAGCCTCATATCGAGGTGCGTCAGTGCGGACTGGGCTTTACTCAGCGGGATAAATCGGATATGGAGAAGCATATCAAGGCTGCGCATGAGGCCTTGAAGGATGCTGAGGCTGAGATAACCAGCGGAAACTGGGACCTCGTTATTCTTGATGAGATTAATTATGCTGTGAAGTTCGGTCTTTTGACGGAGCAGGATATATTGGAGCTTTTGAGCAAGAAGCCTGAGGAGCTTCATGTTGTGCTCACGGGAAGAGATGCCCGTCCGGAGATTATTGAGCAGGCGGATCTGGTGACGGAGATGAAGCTTATTCGCCATCCGTTTCAGAAGGGAATAAAGGCGCAGAAGGGGATTGAATTTTAGTTGCAATACCGTCTTGCGTCATGTAAAATATATATTTGATGTTTCTTTAGTAAGGAGGGTTTTTATGCAGGATACAGAAATGCTTGAAACGTTGAAACAACGCCTTCAGAGAAGGCAATACAAACTTACTATGCAGCGCCGTACTGTTCTTGAAATCCTTCTGGAGCATCCGGGTGAGCATCTGAGTGCAGAGGATGTTTACGGTGCACTGCGGGATAAGTCCTCCGATATCGGATTGGCAACTGTCTACCGCACGCTTGAGCTTCTGGTGCAGATTGGTATTTTGCAGAAGATGGAGTTTGGCGACGGCTGCAGCAGATATGAGATTGCCGATACAAAGAATAATGAGCATCAGCATCATCACCTTATCTGCATCAAATGCGGAAAGGTAACGGAGTTCTTTGATGATCTGCTTGACGAGCTTGAGGCTGATGTGGCTAAAAAGTCAGGATTTAAGATTACGGATCATCAGGTGAAATTCTACGGATATTGCAAGGAGTGCCAGAACGAGCTTGAGAATACGTGAGTTTCGGTTAAACCATGATGAGCAGGTCATAGTAAAGGTGTCAAAGGAAGTCCTTTCGCTCTATCATATTTCGGTTGCGGAGGATGACGGAGATACTGATTATGATGTTTTTGACCTGCGTCATGATATAGCTGACGGAGATAAGGCTGTAGTCCATACGGAGCTTTCTATTGTAGGAAACGACGGAAAGACAATGCATGCGGAGTGTACGACGGAGGGAAGTCCTGATGAGGCTCCCCGCGCTGAGGTACATAGGCTTGTAAAGATGAATTTTTATCATCTTCTGCATGAGCTTGTGGAGCTGCCGCCTGCGCCGTGGGGGATTTTGCACGGTGTACGTCCGACGAAGATTGTTCACCGCTATATTGAGAAGGGTATGGACCGCGAGGCTGTTATCCGCCGTTTGATGACGGATTTTGAGGCAAGCCGTGAAAAGGCTGAGCTTATAACAGACCTTGCGTATTACCAGAGGCCTTTTCTCGCACAGACAACACCGCGTACTGTCAGCATATATGTGGGTATTCCGTTTTGTCTGTCACGGTGTCTGTACTGCTCGTTCCCTGCGAACGTGCTGCCTGCTGATAAAGAGCTGGACAGGTTTATGGAGGTCTTTCAGCGTGACCTTGATGCAGTAAGGCGTGCCATAGATACCTATGGGTTTACCGTGCAGAATATTTACATCGGCGGGGGGACTCCAACCAGCCTGCCCGATGCGTATTTTGAGGATATGATGCAGAGGGTTGTTTCTGCGTTTTATCATGATGGAATCAAGGAATTTACTGTAGAAGCAGGACGACCTGACAGTATGTCTCCTGCGAAGATTGCCTGCATGGTGAAATACAATGTGGGCCGCGTGAGCGTAAATCCTCAGACTATGCAGCTCCGTACGTTAAAGCGTATCGGACGTCAGCATACGCCGGAGGATATTCTTAAGATGTACAGAGACCTCCGCGAAGCAGGAATTCCTTCAATAAATATGGACCTTATTGTGGGTCTTCCGGGAGAAGGCCCGGAGGATATGCAGGATACTATTGATAAGGTACTGGCTCTTGAGCCGGAGGATGTTACTCTTCACGCGCTGGCTCTCAAGAGGGGCTCGCTTTTGAAGATGCAGCTTGATGAGACTGAGCTTCCTGATGATGAAACTGTGCGAAAGATGTTTAATATCGCGCTTTCGTCTGTGGAGGCGTCGGGGCGCCGTCCGTATTATCTTTACCGACAGGGTTATCAGAGCGGTCAGATGGAAAACATCGGCTGCTGTGTTGCCGGAGCGGAGAGCCTTTATAATATACAAATTATGGAAGAGCATCAGACTATTTTGGGTATTGGCGGAGCGGCGACGTCAAAAATCGTCAATCCGAAGACACTCCGTCTGAAGACTTCCTTTAATGCGAAAGACCTTGCGGTTTATCTTGACCGCGTGGATACATACATAGAAAAACGCGATATGCTTCTGAAAGAGGCGTATGGCGATGAGGAGGAGTAATCTTGGCGCTTCTTACACAGGGCCCGCGCGGAACGAAGGATATTCTGCCGGGTGAAGTTGACGCTTGGCTTTATGTAGAGAAAAAAATCCGTGAACTCTGCGGCAAATTCGGTTTTCAGGAAATCCGCACACCGATTTTTGAGCATACGGAGCTTTTCCAGCGCGGTATCGGTGATACCACTGATGTTGTCGAGAAGGAAATGTATACCTTCACGGACCGCGGTGACCGCAGCATTACGCTGCGTCCGGAGAACACGGCTGCGGCTGTGCGCTCGTATCTTCAGAATAAGCTTTATGCCGACAGCTCTCTGACGAAGCTGTTTTATATCGGCTCGATGTTCCGCTATGACCGGCCGCAGAAGGGACGTTATCGCGAGTTTCATCAGTTCGGAGTTGAGGCGCTGGGGGAACAGAGCCCGGCTGTTGACGCTGAGATTATTATCCTCGCAGTCCGCTTTTTGCAGTCGCTGGGTCTGAAGGATTTGGAGCTCAGCATCAATTCGGTAGGCGACCCGAAGTGTCGCCCTGTATACCGTCAGAAGCTGCAGGAGTTCTTCAAGGATAAGCTGGACGGACTCTGTGAGGTATGCCGTTCCCGTTATGACCGCAATCCTATGCGTATTCTGGACTGCAAGAGTGAGGAATGCCAGCGTTTGTCGGTAGGTGCTCCGGAGATTACGGACTGCCTTTGCGACGAGTGCAACGAGCATTTCGAGAAGGTTAAGGAGTATCTGACGGCGGCGGGAATTTCCTTTACATGCGACCCGCGCCTTGTACGGGGCCTTGATTACTATACGAAGACCGCTTTTGAGATAAAATATGCTCCGCTGGGCGCGCAGAGTGCTGTCGCCGGCGGCGGACGTTACGACGGTCTTATTGAGGAGATTGGCGGAAATCCGACTCCTGCGGTTGGCTTTGCGGTTGGTCTTGAGCGTGTTATGCTTGCTCTTGAGCAGCAGAAGCTGTTCCATGCTGAGCCTCATAAGGCAGACGCGTTCATTGTTGCGCTTGGTGAGAAGGCACAGTCCATCGGATTCAAGCTGCTTGTTGAGCTGCGCGACGCAGGACTCACGGCGGCTATGGATTACGCGGGCCGCAGCATGAAGGCGCAGATGAAGCAGGCTGATAAGGCAATGGCTCATTATACTGTTATTATCGGCGATGATGAAATCGCCAAAAATGTTGTTGTGCTCCGTGATATGAAGACAAGTGCACAGACAGAGATATCTATGGAAGAAATCATTAAAAAGTTAACTGATGAGGTGAAAGGTTAATGGAAACATTAGAGGGGATGAAACGCACGCATCATTGCGGTGACATTCGCAAAACGGAAGTCGGACAGGAGGTTATCGTCTGCGGATGGGTATCCCGCCGACGCGACCACGGCGGACTGATTTTCGTTGATTTGCGTGACCGTTCCGGTTATGTACAGGTAGTCTATGATGAGGCTGCTATGAACGACGGAACATTCCATAAAGCAGAGTCGCTCCGTTCGGAGTTCGTTATCGGTGTACGCGGCAAGGTTCGCGCACGTTCCGAGGAGACGGTAAATCCGAAGATGGAGACGGGTGATATCGAGATTGTCTGCACAGAGCTTCGTATTCTGAACAAGGCAAAGACTCCGCCGTTCTACATTCAGGACGGTATTGATGTAGATGAGAAGGTACGTCTCAAGTACCGTTATCTTGATTTGCGCCGCCCGGAGATGCAGAAGAACATTATGCTGCGTCACCGCGTAGCAAAAATCATGCGTGACTACTTTGACCGCAACGGCTTCCTTGAAATCGAGACGCCGATGCTCTGCAAGAGCACGCCTGAGGGTGCACGTGACTTCCTGGTTCCGAGCCGTGTAAATCCGGGTCAGTTCTATGCTTTGCCGCAGTCTCCGCAGATTTTCAAGCAGATTCTGCAGGTTGCGGGCTTTGAGAAATATTTCCAGATTGTACGCTGCTTCCGTGATGAGGACCTTCGTGCTGACCGTCAGCCGGAGTTCACGCAGCTGGATATTGAGATGTCCTTCATCAGCCAGGAGGATATTCTGACTATGATGGAAGGCATGATTAAGGAGCTCTTCCAGAAGTCCATCGGTGTAGATGTTCCGACGCCGTTTCAGCGTATGGATTGGGATACGGCTATGGATACTTACGGCTCCGATAAACCGGACCTTCGTTTCGATATGCCGCTCATGGATATCTCCGAGTACGTCAAAGGCTCTGAGTTCAAGGTATTCAACGCTGTTATTGAGAGCGGCGGTATGGTTAAATGTATCAAGGTTGACGGCTATGCAGATATTCCGCGCCGCCGTCTTGATGACCTTGTTAAATTCGTACAGATTTACGGCGCTAAAGGTCTTGCGTGGATTCAGTACTCCGAAGAGGGTATCAAGAGTCCGTTCAAGAAGTTCTATTCCGATGAGACCTTTGCAAAGATTGCTGAAGCAACGGGCGCAAAGACAGGCGACCTGCTTCTCGTTGTTGCTGACAAGCGTCTTGTTGTTGATACGGCACTCGGACAGCTCCGTCTTGAGATGGGCAAGGAGAGAGGTCTTATCGACCCGGATGCGCTCCGCTTCCTGTGGGTTGTTGATTTCCCGATGTACGAATGGAGCGATGAGGAGAAACGCTGGAAGGCTATGCATCATCCGTTCACCGCACCGAGAGATGAAGATGTTGAGTATCTGCTCTCTGACCCTGGCCGCGTAAAGGCAAACGCTTACGATATGGTTCTTAACGGTGTCGAAATCGGCGGCGGTTCCCTGCGTATCTACAATGCAGAGCTGCAGGAGAAGGTGTTCGAGTCTCTCGGACTTACACAGGAACAGGCTCATCAGAAGTTCGGCTTCATGATGGATGCATTCCAGTACGGCACACCGCCGCATGGTGGTCTCGCTTTCGGTCTCGACCGTCTTGTCATGATTATGGCAAAATGCGACTCCATCCGTGACGTTATAGCATTCCCGAAAAATCAGAGCGCACGCGACGTTATGTCCGAGGCTCCGTCCGAGGTTGACGAGAAACAGCTGCGTGAGCTTTCTATCCGCGTTTCCGCACCGAAGAAAAAGGACAAGAATGAGAACAAAGAAAACTAAAAAGTTTATGGAAGGCCCGGAATTTGTCCGGGTCTTCTTTATTGCATTGTTTCACGGGAATATGATACAATGAACGCTGAATTTTAATTTGTAGGAGGCAGATTTAATGGCCTATCCAATCGTAAATATCCTGAATGTTCCTGTTGCGGCTCTGACTATGAGCGAGGCCGTAAGCAAGGTTCAGCAGTTTATTGATGATAAAAAGAACGCGCTTATTGCTACGGCAAACGCGGAAATGATTATGAACGCGCAGCATGATGAGGAGCTTTGCGAGATTCTCCAGTCAGCTGACCTTGTTGTTCCTGACGGAGCGGGTACAGTATGGGCTGCGCATCATCTCGGTTATGCCATGCCTGAGAGGGTGGCAGGCTATGATTTGGTGCAGGAGCTTTTGAAGGCGGCTCCTGAGCGCGGTGACCGCGTGTTCTTTTTCGGTTCTGCACCGGGTATTGCAGAGGCTGCCAAGAAAAAGGCGGAGGCTCTTTATCCGGGGGTGCAGATTGTAGGTGTCAGAAACGGTTATTTTACTTCTGATGATGAGGCAGGAATAATAGAGGAAATCCGCGCGGCTGAGCCGGATATTCTTCTTGCGGCGCTGGGCGTTCCGAAACAGGAAAAATGGCTCAGAAGATACCGCAAGGAGCTTCGCGTTCCTGTGTCTATCGGAGTTGGCGGAACCCTTGATGTCATGGCGGGAAATGTACGCCGTGCGCCGAAATGGATGCAGAAGGCAAAGCTGGAATGGCTGTTCCGCGGGCTTCTTCAGCCAAAGCGTGCAGGAAGACTCGTGGCTCTGCCGAAGTTTGTTTTACGGGTTCACAGGTCTAAGAAAAAGTAAACAAATCGATGCTGACATAGGAAGTTTTGCTTTTGCAAAACTGGAACTAATGCGTTATAATATTTTAAGCATCGCACGGGCATGCGTTATTTTAGTGTGCCTTAATTTCTGTTAAGGAGGCGTCAGGGGTTTGATCGTAAGGGATGGATACTCATATATACTGACAGCATTACTGCTGGCAGTCCTTTTTGCGTTTACGATTCATCCATATGCAGCGGTCGTACCGCTTGTTTTTGCTGTATATTTTGCTTACTTTTTCCGCAATCCGGAGAGAACGATTGTGCAGGACGATTCGGTTCTGGTTTCTCCGGCTGACGGAACTGTTA
>JAILNL010000064.1 GCA_024691625.1 Schwartzia sp. (in: firmicutes) | reverse complement strand
GTCAGCGTTTCAACGAGGCAGCCTTTTTTCTGCCGAGTTATAACTCTTTAAAATATATTTTTCTATAGAAAAAATATTATTTTAAACTATTTTCTATATGTTGTAATATTCTCACAAAACAGTCCTGTCAAACAAAAACAGCTCTCCTCCGAAAAGGAAAGCCGCTTTGTTCTTTCTGCTTCAATAAATATCATACATCACTGTTCATAATTTTCAACAGCTGACGATTTTTCATCAGCTCTACGGGATCCATATCCGCCCATTCGTAGAACATGTGATACGCATCGTAACGGCGCCGTTCAGAAACGAAGTTCTGCTCCTCCACTGCCATGATATCCCACAGGGAGTCAATACCGAACCGCTCCGCCGCTTCTTTGATTGGCATAATACGCTCAAGCAGCGAGGTAGATTCATAAATAGCAAGGAACATCTGGTATTTTGCAGGGCAGTTTTCCCTCGTAAGTCCCTGATTGAAGAATATCAGACGGTTCCTGTCCACGAAAATATTTTCGGGCACCATGTTTATATAGGCGCGCTTCAAAATAACGCCCCAGTCAGCCGCAGGATATTCGTGCAAAAGGAAATTATCCTCGTCCCGCGTCGGTGGCGATGCCTGAAGTATCGCCGCCCAAAGACGGTCAAATACCTTCATGACCTCATCCTTGTCTTTCGGTGTGCACTCAGCCAGCCACTCGGAAAGTGTAGGCAGCTCCATGTGCTCCATGATGAAATCACCCCCGCAAAGCTCAAACTTCACAGTCTCCAGCCCACGCTCACGAAGGTTTCTCATATTCTCATCAAGCTCACGGATTCCCTTATCCGCTGCGGCTGTCAGAGGACGCTTTATAACCGACCCGTCCTTCATGAAGCACGTCGCGATATTATACGCAGGCATTCTGTCAGTTGCAAGCTTCGCCGACAGCACAGGAGAAAAATCCTCCTGCATTGCGCACTCCACCAAAAAGGAATTGGACATCACCGCAAACATTCCATTGTCGATAATCTCAGGGTACAGCCGAAGCTCCGAAAGTACCCTTGTATCCGCTGCGGGATCGTATGGCACGAACTCTTCGCTTATACCGCTCTTAGGCAGATGTTCGTCGGTAAAAATAAACTGCGGCAGGCGGAAATCCGGCAGAGGATAATAAAACTTCCTGTGTGAAAATCCCGACTCGCCCAAAATCTCATCAAGCTCTTTACGTGAGAAAAGGCATCCTTTCCCCCGTCCTCCGCCAAGTTCGCCAAAGGGCTCGCCCGAATACGGGTCACGTGCTCCGCAGAAATACTTCAGCCCCAAACGGTTGTCAACAGCAATCAGCACACGTCCGTGAGGAGATAGAAAATCCTGAAGATATTTCATATACTCTACGTATGGAGCGTGAGCGCGGCTGCCCTTCCCCAGCATTGAAAAAACATCTACCATTATAATGACATCAAATTTTCGTTTGAATGGCATATCAAGCATAGAGCCCACATACACGTCAAGATTATCTCTGTCCTGCCAGCGCTTCACTGTGGTATGCGCCCGAAACATGGAATGTTCCACCACGGTCACGTGAGCCGCCTTGTCACAGAGCATTCCTGTCAGCGCGCCGAAACCGCAGCCCAGTTCAAGCACAGCCGCATTTTTCGGGAAATCGTACCAGCCCAAAAGCCCCGTACGCATGTCCGACAGATGGTAAAATACCTCCCAGCTGTCTTCCTCAATCAGCGCTCCATCATAATTTCCTTTGCCCTGCGTAATATATTTATCAATGAACTGATCTATCTGCGGAACCTTTTTCAGCGGCCCCGAAAAGCTGGTATGAAGCTCAGCCATACAGTACCTCCATAAATCTTAATTAAATAAGAAGAAACTCTTTCATAATAAGAGAATTTTAACACCATTGACGAAGTTTTACCATAGCAGAATAAAAAGACCATCCGCAGATTTTCACGAATGGTCTTTGGCTGTTTTTCTTTTCTGTTTTATCCGATGCTAAGCACCTGTAATTCCCTGAATAAGTTTCACCTTATTTGTCCTTCAGCTGCTCAAGCAGCAGCTTTGTA
>JAILNL010000056.1 GCA_024691625.1 Schwartzia sp. (in: firmicutes) | reverse complement strand
TATGGACAATTTTATTGCGGATGTAACCTGGGAATCGAGAAAATCCATTTCGAGTGATGGCTACATATCTGAAAATAACACACATATTTTAGTGTATGCAAAAAAGTTATCCGCTATAGAAAAAAATAATTTTAGATTAGCTTTAGATATTGAAAGTTTTGCCTATGATGATAATGATGGACGAGGTAAATATCGCTTAGAACCATTTGATGCTCCAGGCATTAGACAAAACCTTTCA
Source organism: Schwartzia sp. (in: firmicutes) (assembly GCA_024691625.1). Taxonomy (GTDB): domain Bacteria; phylum Bacillota; class Negativicutes; order Selenomonadales; family Selenomonadaceae; genus Schwartzia. The sequence goes on along the minus strand of JAILNL010000056.1, from coordinate 8,771 downwards.
TATTCTATCAAAAATCCCAATACTGGTGAAGAATATATACCGCCCCAAGGCAGATGTTGGCGTACCGACTATGATAATTATATAGCATATCTTGACGATAACCGCATTAGATTCGGTGCTAGCGGAACCGCAAGACCACAATTAAAGACCTATTATGATGAAGTAAAAGATTTGGGCAAAGGAAAGGCGACAAGTACAATATGGCATGATGTAGAACAATCTATAATTTGGCAGGATCTCGATACGAATACTAATGCCACAAAAGATCAGGTTGAGATTTTTGGTAAATCTGTGTTTACTAACCCCAAGCCGGAAGATTTAATTCAACGGGCTATTGAGCTTTCCACTAACGAAGGTGATTATGTACTTGATTTTTTCATGGGTTCTGCCACAACACAAGCCGTTGCTCTGAAAATGGGTAGGAAATTTATTGGCTGTGAACAAATGGATTATATTGAAACGGTTTCCATTCCACGGTTAGAAAAAGTTATCGCCGGCGAGCAATCAGGTATTTCAAAAGCAGTCAACTGGCAGGGCGGTGGCTCTTTTGTTTACTGCGAATTGGCAAAGCTAAATCAATCCTTCGTTGATGAAATTGAAGCTGCACAAGAAGAGAAAGTTCTTGCTGAGATTTACGGCAGGATGAAAAAATCTGGATATATCAGCTATAAGGTAAATCCAAAGGTTATTGACGAAGCTGCGGGAGATTATGCAGCCCTTTCCTTTGACGATAAGAAACGCTTCTTAATGGAACTCTTGGATAAGAATTTGCTCTATGTAAATACCTGCGACATGGATGATGAGGAATATGCTATTTCCAACACAGACAAGGCATTCACAAAGAGCTTCTATGGGGAGGCGTGAAAATGGCTTTCCTGTACGAAAAAATTGATGTTCTGCGAGAACAAGGATATGCGAAAGAGGTGCCGGGTTACATCGGCGAAAACTTGAATCCTAATTTTGAATTGCGCCCTTATCAAAGAGAAGCGTTTGAAAATTTTATTACTCATTTTGAAGGAAATCGTCCTAAGCCACTTCAAGTCCTTTTCCACATGGCTACCGGAAGCGGAAAAACGTTGATTATGGCAGGATTGATGTTGTATTTGTACAAGCAGGGTTATCGTAACTTTTTGTTCTTTGTGAATCTGTCAAATATTGTAGAGAAAACAAAGGAAAACTTCATTAACGCCGTTTCAACGAAGTATCTTTTTGCTGATAATATTGTTCTTGACGGTGAACGTGTGCAAATACGGCGGGTAGATAATTTCCAGTCTGCGGACAATAACGCCATAAATATTTGCTTCGCAACAACACAAGGCTTGCAGACGAATATGCGGGTTGCAAAGGAAAATTCCATGACACTTGAAGACTTTGAAGGGCAGAAGGTTGTACTTCTTTCTGACGAAGCGCATCATCTGAATGCGGATACGAAAAAGAAGCGTTCAGCAAAGGAAGAAAAATTTTATCTCTCATGGGAAGAAACCGTGCGTCGGATTTTTGAGTGCAATACGGACAATTTACTGTTGGAGTTTACGGCGACATGCGATTTGGCGAATACTCAAATTCGCAGAGAATATGAGAATAAAATCGTTTTTGATTATCCTTTGACAAAGTTTTACAACGATAAATACTCCAAGGATATTCTTACACTGCGCTCCGATATGCCCGCGATGAAGAGGGCGTTAATGGCTCTCGTCCTCAGTCAGTATCGGTTGAAGGTTTTTCAGGATAATCATCGGTCAATAAAACCGGTAGTTCTTTTTAAGGCAGCAAAAATACCTGACAGTCAAAGTTTTATGGCGGATTTTATTGAGACCGTAAAAAAGCTGACAGGAGCACAGCTTGAAGAACTTTTTCGTACTGAGAATAACGAAATCATAAATCAGGCGTTTTGCTATTTTGAGGAGAATAATATTTCGCTTGAAACACTGGCAGCAGAAATACGAGACGATTTTTCAGAGGAACACTGTATTTCGGCAAATGATGAGGAAGATGCGACGAAGAATCAGCTTATCCTCAATTCCTTGGAAGATGCTGACAACCCATACCGTGCTGTTTTCGAAGTCAGGAAACTGGACGAGGGCTGGGATGTGCTGAATCTTTTCGATATTGTGCGATTATATGAGACACGGCAGTCAGGCGGTAAAACGTTGTCTGCCGCGACTATTTCCGAGGCACAGCTTATTGGACGCGGAGCAAGATACTGTCCGTTTCAGCTTGATGATGAACAGCCGAAATTTCAGAGGAAATACGATGATGATGTAACCTCGCCTTTACGGGTGCTTGAGACGCTTTACTATCATTGTCAAAATGACCATCGTTATGTTACGGAATTAAAAGGAGCGCTTCGTGAGATTGGATTGAACACGGATAATATTGTTCAACGTGAGTATATTCTGAAGGATGATTTCAAAGCAGATAAGTTGTTTCAGGATGGAGTCGTTTTTCTCAATGAGAGGATTGTTAAAGATCGTAAGGAAGTATGCGGTCTTTCGCCTACTATTCGGGATAATATTTTTCGGTTTGCGGATAATATCGGAGCTTCCGGCATAGACGCTGTGATGCAGGAGAATGAAGTGTCTGCTGAGCAGAAAGTTGTTACCAAAACAACGCGTATATCTATCAAAGAAATCGCTGAAATAAATTATGCCATTGTTCATAAGGCACTCATGAAATATCCAATTTTTAAGTTTAAGACACTGCATGACTACTTCCCTAATATCAGTTCCATTCGACAGTTTATAACTGATGAAAATTATCTTGGGAAGGTAAAGATTGAAATAAAGAGCAGGGAAGAAAAACCGACCATGCAGGCGCTATATAACGCGTCATTTTATGTGCTTGGAAAAATTGCGGCGGCTATATCTGATATTGAGGAAACATATCAGGGAACAAAGGAATTTCATGCGAAGAAGGTTAATGAAATCTTCAAAGATAAAACTGTCAATTACACTGACCCGCATGATGGCGGAATAGGTGTTTCACAAAATGATTCGTCGGTCAAAAAAGAGTGGAAAATAGATCTTTCAGAAGAGGACTGGTTTGCCTACACAGATAACTTCGGAACATCGGAAGAGAAGGCGTTTGTCGCATATTTTCGCGATTATGTTGACAAGTTGCGTAAGGCATACAGCAAGGTTTATCTCGTACGCAATGAGCGCGTGTTACACATCTATTCATTCGATGATGGAGAACGGTTTGAACCGGACTACGTGCTATTTTTACAAAAGGATAAAATCTCAGGGTATGAGCAGTTACAGATTTTCATAGAACCTAAGGGAACACACCTCCTTGAAAAAGACGCATGGAAAGAAAAATTCCTATTGCAACTTGAAAATGAAGCTGTGCCTGTTAAAGTATTTGCGGATGATAACGAGTATAAAATATGGGGATTCCATTTCTTCAATCGGGAAAAACGGGATGAGGAGTTTGATGAGGATTTTGATGTTTTAACAAATGATGTTGTTGCGTTGTTGGAGGACCCCGAAGAACAATAAGTCATAGAAAACGCACCTCGCTCAATCGGGCGGGGTGCGTTTTTCGTGAAATGCGTATCTGTCAAAAATTTATTACGACATTTATTACGACATTTATTACGACATCCATGTCGTTTTATGTTTGCGAAACAAAAAAGTCCCCGTCTAAACGGGGACTGAATCTCATTTTATTCAATTACTTCCCAATAACCGCTTTTATTTGAACCATGCCTTGCAATTCGTCCGCTTTCTTTCAGCTTTGACAAAATCCTTTGTGCTTGACGCTGCGTAATCCCCAGAGAATTAGCCAGCATGTTTGATGAAAGAGAATTATCCTGTTTCAGCATGGAGAGAACTTTCTCTTCGTTTGTTGCGGCTCTTGCGGATAATTCAAGACCATTTTGAGTCTTGCTGATTTCTTTTAATGCGTCGCAAATCATGCTGAGCATAAATTCAACAAACTCTGTGGATTCGCCTTTGTTATCAGCTTTTTGCAGCACATCATAATACTCCTGCTGATTTTCATGCACGAGGGTTTCAACAGGAAGCCACGCAAATATATCCTTCCATTTTTGCAGGATGAGGGATTGCCACAGCCTGCCTGTTCTGCCGTTTCCGTCCTGAAATGGATGGATATACTCAAATTCGTAATGAAAAATACAGGATTTAACCAGAGGATGAAGTTTTGAGCTTTTGAGCCATGTAAAAAGCTGCTTCACTAAATCTGGCACATATTTTGCCGGCGTACCTGCATGAACCAGTTCTTTGCCGGCATACACGCCTACATTGCCGCTGCGGAACGTGCCTGCTTCTTTTACCAGGCCATTCATCATAAGCTTATGCGCCAACAGCAGATTTTTGACGTTGTATGGATCTAATGACGATACACGTTCGTAGGCTTCATAGGCATTTTTTACTTCATGAACGTCCTGCGGAGGGCCCAAAACTTTTTTTCCGTTGATGACATCGGAAACTTGCTCCAGTGTCAGGGTGTTTTGCTCAATAGCAAGCGATGAATGAATGGTACGAATCCTGCTTTCACGTCTTAAAACCGGATTCGGATTCATCGCTTCATGGGTGGAGATAGAGCCGACAAGCTCACCTATTTCCACGATTAAGTTAGTGATTTTTTCCGTCATTGTAACTGGCGGTTCGTAATGTTCACTCATATAGATGCTCCACTGCTTCATTGAGGTCGGGAATAAGTCTCTCTTCATTAAATTTTATCGGTGCAGGTTGGCTGTGTCAAATCACATTTTAGTGCTGAAATTGGGGATAAAATGGCGGGGAATCATAAGGAATGGATTCTTTTCTTTTGTCCCATAATTGTTGATAAATTTATCTATAAATAATATACTATAGAAAAGGATGGTGATATATTATGCCGAAGATATCTCTGAGAAGTGCGATACAAAATTCTGTTCCTATTTCTAACTTCAATAAAGGCATGGCCGGCAAGATATTTGCAGATGTACGCAGCAACGGGCCTAAAGTTGTCATCAAAAATAATAATCCGGAATGTGTTTTAATGTCCCCTGAAGAATACATATCTATATTGGATGAAATAGCAGACATGAAACTTCTGCTTCTAGCTAAAGAACGCACAAAGAATGCTCCTAAAAAAATATATAGACATGGTGAGGTCATGAAAGAGCTGGGAATATCTGAAGATGACCTTAAAGCTGCGGAGGATATTGAAATAGAATGAGTTGGAATATTGAATATCGTCCGGAAGCAGTTGATGACTTAAAGAAACTGGACGGCTCTCAGAGGATTCCCGTCTTAAAAGCAATAGAGAAAGTCTCTTCAAATCCGCTGCCAGATTACGAAGGCGGTTATGGCAAACCGCTTGGGAATAAGAACGGCACTAATCTTTCTGGTTTTCTAAAAATAAAACTTAAAAAATACGGCATCAGGGTTGTTTATGATCTTGTGCGTGAAAAACAGAATATGCGAATCATCATTATCGGCATCAGGTCAGATAACGAAGTGTATTATTTGGCTGAGAAAAGACTAAAATCAGATAACTCGTGAAAAGGGGGTGTCCCTATGCTCGAAGAACTGAAAAAGGAAGTCGTCCGCGTCGCAAAGGCGGCGGAGGACATGGGGCTGTGCCGTCACCGCTCGGGAAATTTCAGCGTGCGGGACAGGGAAACAGGCCTTATATGCATGACACCTACGGGAGTGGACAGGCAGACCATGCGCCCTGAGGACGTTGTAGTCATGGACATGGAGGCAAAGGTAGTGGAGTCTCTGAATGGACTGCGGCCTACCAGCGAAGCGCTCATGCACCTTGCGGCGTATGATGAGAGGTCCGACGTCACGGCAATAGTTCACACTCATTCGAAATTTGCTCTTGTATTTGCGGTTCTGAGGTAGCCGATTCCGTGCATAATGGCGGAAATGGGGCATCTTGGGCTGAAGGACGGCGTGATTCCCGTGGCAAAATACGGGCGGCAGGGATCTGAGGCGCTGGCGGAGGCTGTCCGTGAGCCGTTGCAGAGAGCAGATGCACTGCTCATGGCGGCGCACGGCGTGCTGACCGTGGACGAAAAATCCCTTGATGAGGCACTTCTGAAGGCCGCTTACGTGGAAGAGGCGGCGGAGGTATATCTCAACGCGAAGCTTTTGAACGAAGGGAAAGTGGTTCCGCAGATTCCTGTTGAGGATTTGCGGCTGCAATATCCTGATAAGGTAAAACAAGGATAAGGAGATTACTGTAATGAATGATGAAAAAAATATGCTGAAGCTGCAGAACGGCAGCGATGTCCGTGGTGTTGCCATGGAAGGAATCGAAGGAGAGGAAGTCAACCTGACACCTGCAGTGGTAAACCGTATTGCGGGCGCGTTCGTACGCTGGCTTGAAAAGCGCACGGGAAAACCGGCGCATGATTTGACTGTCGCTGTGGGAAATGATTCCAGGCTCACGGCTGACCCGCTGCGCTTCGAAGCGCTGCAGGCAATCACGGCATCTGGGGCACGGGCTCTCGACTGCGGACTGGCATCTACCCCTGCAATGTTCATGTCCATTCTTTTTGACGAGACAAAGGCTGACGGTTCCATCATGATGACCGCAAGCCATCTGCCCTTCAACCGCAACGGAATGAAGTTCTTCACGAAGGACGGCGGACTTGAAAAGGCAGATATAAAGGAGCTTCTTACGAACGCGGCAGCGCTTGAGCCGCAGTCCTCTGACCGCACGGCTCACCCGTGCGCTCTTATCACCAGATACGCGCGTTTCCTTCGTGAGAAAATCCGCGAGGGTATCGGAACAGAGGACGCGCAGCCTCTCAAGGGCATGCATATCGTAGTTGACGCGGGTAACGGCGCAGGAGGATTTTTCGCCACTGAGGTGCTTGAGCCGCTGGGAGCGGATATTTCGGGCAGCCAGTTCCTTGAGCCTGACGGACATTTCCCGAACCATATCCCGAACCCTGAAAACAAAGAGGCTATGGAGTCCATACAGTCCGCGGTCCGCAAAAACGAAGCCGACCTGGGACTCATCTTTGATACGGACGTTGACCGCATGAGCGCGGTGCTTTCTGATGGACGTGAAATCTGCCGCAACGCGCTTATCGCCATGATGGCGGCTATCCTCGCGCCGGACTATCCGGGCAGCACCATCGTCACCGACTCCGTCACATCCGACGAGCTTACTGTATTCCTTGAAAAGGAGCTGGGCCTCAAGCATCACCGCTTCCAGCGCGGATATAAAAATGTAATCAATGAGAGCATCCGTCTTGATAAGGAAGGCGTTGTTTCTCCTCTGGCTATCGAGACCTCGGGACACGGCGCCCTCAGCGAAAACTATTACCTCGACGACGGTGCATTTCTTGCGGTTAAGCTTTTGATTGCTGCCGCAAAGCTTCATAATGAAGGAAAGGATTTGGGCTCCCTTGTGGCGACACTGAAGGAGCCTGCCGAGAGCAAGGAAATCCGCCTGCCTGTCACCGCAGAGGACGCCCATGCCGCAGGCGACGCGGTTCTTGTGGAGCTTGAAAAGCGCGCAAAGGCCGCAGGAATCGGTATCGCTTCGCCGTCCTACGAGGGCGTGCGCCTGATATTCCCCCAGGGTTGGGCGCTTCTCCGTATGTCGCTCCATGACCCGCTCATGCCTATGAATGTGGAAGGCAGAGAAAAGGGAAGTGTCGCGGAAATCATCAAAAAGATGGCCGAGCTTCTGGACGGCCTCGAAGGTCTGGATATTTCAAAACTGAAATAAGGTAAATAAAAACCCTGTTCTTCGCAGATACGAGGAACAGGGTTTATTTTTTACCATTCTTTCGGTACGCGGTCATCGTCTGCCTGCACAAACATGGAGGCGATGGTATGTGTGAGTGGGCGGCGGGTGCCGTCGGGCTTTTTTTCGAATATATCGCAGATGAGCACGATAGTTGAGTGTCCTCGGTGCTTCACATGAGCTTCAGCCCATGCGGTATGTCCTGCCTGCAGGTTTGAAATAAAATCAGTCGTGATGTTCAGGGTGACTGTCCGCGCGCCTACTGTGCAGCAGGCAACTCCTACGGCTGTGTTAGCCAGAGTGTTCAGGGCGCCGCCGTGAACGAAGCCCGTGAGGTTCGTGTGAACCTCTTTTGCTATATCCATGTGAAGATGAGATACACCGCATTCCACATCATCTATAATGATGCCGCAGTGTTTAACAAATTCGTTGGTGCTGAATATATCCTGTATTATTCCCAGGCAGGTTTCCTTATCCAATGCAGGCGCTCCCTTCGTCCCATAAATCGGTGAAATTTTCATCGGCTCTCTTTACAAACATGGTTGCCGTGCCTTCACAGAGAAGCGCGCCGCTGTCGGAGACGGCTTCGAACTTCATGACGATGGTACGGTTTCCGTTGTGAAGGATTCGCGTTTCCGCGTGGGCTGTGTCTCCTTCGCGGATATTTTTTATGTAGCTGAGGGCAATATTCTGAGTGACGACATCCTTTCCGAGGGTGCGTCCTGCGACGCCGCACAGATTGTCCACGAGAGTTTCGAGGGCGCCGCCGTGCAGGTAGCCTGCCATATTTACAAGCTCAGGACGGACGAGCATGTGGCTTTTTGCCCAGCCGGGACCTGCATCGTCAATGACTATATCCAGAAGCCGTACAAAGGGGTTCGTGTGATACAGTGCCCGGAGTTTTTCCAAGATAAGCTTTTTTTCCAAAATGATTCGCCCTCCCATACAATATCATAACTATTATACACTGATTTGAGAAAATTTCCTTCAATGAAAAGCAAGTATCAGAACATTATTTTATGTTAAGAAATTTATGTGAAGTGCCTAGGAGAGGT
>JAILNL010000042.1 GCA_024691625.1 Schwartzia sp. (in: firmicutes) | reverse complement strand
TGGTGTCATCGGAGATAAAAAGCGTATCGGTGAATTGGAGATGAATTCACTTGAGGGCGTTGAAAAAACTGTTCGCATTACCGAAAAATATAAGCTCGTAAGCCGTGAGTTTAAAGCAGACAACACTGTTATTGATGTCCGCGGTGTCAAAATCGGCGGTGAGGAATTGGCAGTTATGGCAGGCCCATGCTCCGTTGAAAGCCTGGAACAGCTCCGTGAGACTGCGGCAGCAGTTAAGAAAGCAGGCGCACAGTTCCTTCGCGGCGGCGCTTTTAAACCTCGCACTTCCCCCTATGACTTCCAGGGACTCGGTGAAGAGGGACTCAAGCTCTTGAAACAGGTCGGCGACGAGTATGATTTGCGTATAATTACAGAAATCGTTGATTTGAACGATGTTGAGCTGGTATCCGAATATGCTGATGTCCTCCAGATTGGCGCAAGAAATATGCAGAACTTCCGTCTTTTGCAGGCAGTAGGTCATGGAAATAAGCCTGTAATGCTGAAACGCGGTATCTCCGCAACGATTTCCGAGTGGCTGAACGCGGCAGAATACATCATGAGTGCAGGCAATGATAATGTTATGCTCTGCGAGCGCGGTATCCGCACATACGAAACATACACACGCAACACGCTGGATCTCTCAGCAGTTGTAGCTTTGAAGGAGCTTACTCATCTGCCTGTAATCGTTGACCCGAGTCACGGGACGGGCCGCTGGCAGATGGTTCAGCCGATGGCGCGTGCAGGTATTGCAGCAGGTGCAGACGGTCTGATTATTGAGGTTCATCCGCATCCGGAGCAGGCTTTGAGCGACGGAGACCAGTCACTGAAGCCGGAAAAATTTGCGGAATTGATGCAGGATGTCAAGAAAATCGCGGAAATTATGGGGAGAAAATAAACAATGGCAAAATTGAATCTTGCTATTATCGGAGTTGGATTAATAGGCGGTTCATTCGGCTTGGCATTAAAGGACAAGCTGGGGGACGATATCCATATTCGCGGTTTGTGCCGTCATAAAGAGTCAATGGATGCTGCTGTTGAGCTGGGAGCTGTTGATGAAGCCTCGGATGATATCGCATGGGTAGTAAAGGATGCTGACCTTGTATACCTGAGCACGCCGGTTCTCCAGATGGTTCCAATGATAAAACAGATACTTCCTCATCTGAAAAAAGGGGCGGTCATTACAGATGCCGGAAGCACAAAGAAATTTTTGATGGATTCTATAACACCTTTGCTTCCTGATGATGTATACTATATTTCGGCTCATCCGATGACAGGAAAAGAAAAAAGCGGTGTTTCAGCAGCAAGCAAAGATTTATTTTTTAATAAGTGCTATGTTATCATTAAAGAGACGACTGCTCCGCCTGATGTGGTAAAATGGTTCGAGGATATTTTGTCCTTAACAGGGGCAAATCTGACGACTCTGCCTGTATCACAGCACGACAGATGCGCGTCCATCATCAGTCATGTACCTCATGTAGCCGCGGCTGCTCTGGTTACTCTGCTTGAGCGTAGCGATGAGGATATGAAATCCTGCATAAAGCTCGCGGGAGGCGGATTTAAGGATACCACCCGTATTGCTTCCTCAAATGCCGATATGTGGGCAGATATATGCATGACCAATGCAGAATCGATTACCGCGCATTTGCGTGAGGTTCAGTCGATTTTGGATGATGTGATAAAATATATGGAAGCAAAAGACAGACAGAAAATACATGATTATTTTCTCAAAGCCAAAAAAAGACGTGATTCAATTCTTGATACAGCAGAAGAATTGTTTGAAATCTAAATTTAAGGAGTTATGTTTTGAAAATTAAACTTCATGAACTGGCCGATGCGTTTGCAGTATCGGAAACACATACCGGATATGTTGATTTGGAGAAGGGAAAGATTTTGCTTAGCACTTCTTCTATATCTGAAAAAGCAGACGCTGACAATTTTGAGCAGGACGATGAGGCTCAAATGGATCAATCAATTATGTGGGAAGAGGACTGGCAGCGCTATGTTGTAATCCCTAATTTAGGGGATTATGATTTCCGTGAGCTTTTTGGAGATTTCATATCCTCGAAGCATGTTGATGACGATCTTCGGAGCAGACTTCAGGAAGTTTATGATCAGAATATGCGCGAGCCGTACTGCAAGAAGCTTATGAAAGAAATGAAGCTGACTGCAGAGTGGGAAGAGTTTCTTCATAAGTATTTTATGAAGGTCGCCCGGGAATGGTGCGAGGAAAATATGATTGACTTTGAATAAACGGTACTTCGAAGTAAAGTTTCTCGTTGACAAACGCTGATTTAAGGCATTATAATATTACTTGTCGCTAATCAGTAGCGATAAACGGCCCGGTAGTTCAGTCGGTTTAGAATGCCGCCCTGTCACGGCGGAGATCATGGGTTCAAGTCCCATCCGGGTCGCCATTGCGGAAGTAGCTCAGTGGTAGAGCACCACCTTGCCAAGGTGGGGGTCGCGGGTCCGAGCCCCGTTTTCCGCTCCAGCGGCGACATAGCCAAGTGGTAAGGCCGAGGTCTGCAAAACCTTTATCCCCAGTTCGACTCTGG
>JAILNL010000037.1 GCA_024691625.1 Schwartzia sp. (in: firmicutes) | reverse complement strand
AATATCATCAGTCATAACTTTGAGATAGTGCGCACCTTTATCAGAGATAGATATGAAAATTATCCCTTCATTTGCTAACAGCTTACGCACTTCTTCCAGTCTGTTCTTCATAAAAATAAGCCAAGACGATAGCTTGAAGTTTGAGTTATAAGAGAAGGTATCTGAAGGTTTAGTTACTGTGAAATAGTAGGGTGGATCAATAAATATACATTTTAGAGTCCCTTCAAACCGCTTGCGCAAGGAAGCCAATGCCAAAAGATTATTCCCCTTGATAATAAGGTTATCATCATTCCTAAACTCCGCAGTAGGTGCATCACCGTCTTTCGTATACCGCCGTGCATTCACAAGCACCTTAGGATATAGAAGTCTGTCTACCTCATCAGGTGCCAATGTCTCGTTGTAAAAAATCTCCTGTCGCTTCTGGTCTTCTTTAGTTTGCCCACCTTCAAGCACACAATCCTTATACGGAAAAACAAGCTCCACCTTTCCGGAGCTGCTAATCATTTCTCCCTGTTCATCTACGAGACCTACCTTATTCTTGAACCGTGTATAGCTGTCAGGCAAAAATTGACGATTGTTAATTACCCATGCAAATCTAACCTTATCAAAGACCTTTACTCCGTCCACGTCAGTAAAAAATCTTGAAGATGTTTCCTCATTCGAAAGCAGTAACCGTATAAGTTCTGCGTCCATTTCCATAGCAGCTTCATACACAGCATTCCTCATGAAAGTACCGTCATCAGCAGTAAATCGACTGTCCTGCTTCAATACTTTCAGCACAGTCTCGTAAAAGTTAGTCATTCATCTGTTCCCCTTTATTCATAAGATTAGGCAACACAATGAATTTCTTTTTGATTTGTCTCAAAGGCATACGCAATAGACAAGTCCGTCCTACTTGCACCGGACTTAAACCATTCACAAATGTATACCTTTTGGAAGATTGTTTCACAAATCCCGAAATCCCAGTGTTACCACGGTTTTCTATTCGACAAAAATTAGAAAAATCCTGCTTTCCAAAACGTATACTTTTTTGAGCCTAGAACGCAAAAAGCATCTTTTCATCTGCTTTATCATTCAGCAGTGAAAAGATGCTTTCTTTGTTCTCATATATATACATGCCGCAAAACAGCTAAAATACAACGTGAATATCATAAAAATTTTTCAGACACGAAAAACGCACCCCGCCCGATTGAGCGAGGTGCGTTTTTTTATTTCTCGAAAAATTCTTCCTCTGCGGCGATGCAGAGCATGTGGTATACAGGCAGATGATACTCCTGTATTTTATAGGTCTCTTTTGAGGGAACGCGGATACAGATATCCGCGAAGTCCTTCAGCTTTCCTCCGGATTCTCCTGTCAGGGCGATGGTTTTCATGCCCTTTGCCCGCGCCATTTCGCATGCATAGACAACGTTTTTCGAATTGCCTGAGGTGGAGATTGCGATGAGGATATCTCCCTTATTTCCATGTCCCAGCACCTGCTGCGCCATGCAGAGGTCGGGAGCCTGGTCGTTTGCAAAGGCGGTATTGATTGCCACCTGGTCTACAAGGGATATCGCAGGGAGCGTTCCCTGCAGGTTCTTTATGAGATACTCCGCGTCGGGGCAGTTTTCATGGAGCGCCTTCTGCATCTCCCCACCCAAAGGACGCTTTTTCAAAAACCCCTTCATCAGCTCGCCGACGATATGCTCCGCGTCAGCCGCGCTGCCGCCGTTGCCGCAGGTAAGGAGCTTTCCCCCTGCGCCGTAGCATTTTACTATTGCCTCCACAGCAGCGTCCATGTCGCCCCTGCAGGCCTCAAGTGCCGGATAGCGCTCTATGAGCTCTCCGACTGCTTTCTTTGTTGTATCCTTCATTGTTCCGCTTCCTTTTTGTTAATGTCTGCGGTACCAGTCCGCCGTCGTTTTCGGGTCGTAATCCTTGCCGCCTGTTTCACGCTTCGGCGGGCGGATATCGGGAATTTCATCATCATCCCAGTCCACCGCCTGCTGCGACTGATACGTATTCGTATTGGAAAACGCGTTGCGGTTGCTGTTGTAGGGATTTTCCTCAGCAGTTTTTCCGAAAAGTCTGCGTAAGCCCCATATAGCAATGGAAATGATGGCACCGTAGAGAAGAAGGTTGAAGATGATGCCCATGATGGTCGAGAAAGCTCCAAAACCACCAAAGCCGAACATATTACCCAGCAGGCTGCCAAGCATCATACCGCCTGCAAAGAGGCCGATACCGCGGAGCATGCCTCCGATGCCGCCTGACTGCTGACGTGTTGCCGCAGCAGCGGGTTTCTTCTGAGATGCAGAAGGAGTCTGTGTCGAAGACTTCTGCTGTATCGAGGATTTGGGCGCCGACGGTTTCGGTGCCGCCTTAGGTGCCGACGGACGCGGCGTGGACGGACGGAAGGAGCCGCCCTTTGCCGCGTATGCGACGGACGGGCTTACCGTCTCAGTTTCAACAGTTCCAATCAATACAAACGCGGTAAATACCGCACACAAAAAAGCACTAAATTTTTTCAAGGTCATTAAAGGTCATTCCTCCGAGTCTTTCTTAATGTCTTCAGGGAAAGCGTAAATCTCGCTGAGTGTGTCAAGCTCTCCCGTGAGATAACGGTCGATGTCCTCTACATCGATTGTAAAATTGCAGGAAACATCGAGATATCTTTCTCCGTTTCCCGAAGCCTCCCGCAGCTTGCGTCTCAGCGCCTCACATTCCGTGCGGGTGGCATGAATGTCCAGTTTTATTACAGGAACGCCGTATTCCTTCAGCACTTCC
>JAILNL010000009.1 GCA_024691625.1 Schwartzia sp. (in: firmicutes) | reverse complement strand
GAGCCCGGTGAAAACTGCGCGCTCCACCTTCTCCGCCCCTTCTGGTACGCAGAAAACGAATAATCATCGCAGCATAAAAATCCTGCCACAAAATCGTGGCAGGATTTCTTTTTATTGCATAACATGCTGTATTATCTTTTCCGGCTGTGTACCTTCCGTCTGTCCATAAATACCCATTTTTTCATTCTCCTGAGAATATTTATGAATATGTAAAAAACTTCAAATCACAGAAGCTTCTCTATATCGGCTGCTATATCAGCTGGATTCGTGGTCGGTTCGAAGCGCTCTGCTACATTGCCATCACGGTCAATCAGGAATTTTGTAAAGTTCCACTTTATACCGTCCCCATCCAGTATTTCCGGGAAGTTCGACTTCAAAACCTCCTCAAGCTTCGCACCAATCGGATGATTCATATCGAAGCCCTTGAAGCCCTTCTGTTCCGTCAGATATTTGAAGAGCGGCTGGGCATTTTCTCCACGGACATCGCCTTTAGCGAAAATCTGGAAAGATACACCATAATTGAATCGGCAGAATTCCTGAACTTCCTCGTTGCTGCCAGGATCCTGCTCAGCGAACTGATTGCACGGGAACCCAAGGATTTCAAGACCCTGCTCGCGATACTTCATATACAGATCCTGCAGTTCCTTGAACTGCGGCGTAAAACCGCACTTGCTGGCGGTGTTCACGATGAGAAGCACCTTGCCTTTGTATTCGGAGAGGGATTTTTCTTCGCCTTTGCTTGTTTTTGCCTTAAAATCATAAATTTTCATGTTAATACTCCTTTCTGTCTGTCAAAGCCCGAGCATCGCATCAAGCTTTTCTTTGTCAAAGCTCAGGACATAGTCTTTGTCGTTTACCGTAGTAATAGGGACCACCAGGTCACCCGTCAGTTTATAGCACGCATTGCGGTCTTCATCGTTTTCCTCAATGTTGTGCTCTTCAAACTCAACATTTTTGCTCTTAAGATATTTCTTTACCTTTTCGCACCAAGGACAGTCATTGATTGAATATACCTTTACCATTCTGATTTTCCTCCCTGTAATTTGATGATATATTTTTCAGCCAGCAGAGCAGCGACAGTTCCATCAGCAGCTGCCGTAGTCAGCTGACGGATTTCCTTATCACGAATATCTCCTGCGGCAAAGACACCGGGAATTTTCGTCCGGCAGTCTTCGCCGGCAGGAATACGTCCATCTTTCAGTTCCAGTTCCTCTGCAAACAGGCCGGAATTCGGCTCGACACCGATATTGATGAAGATGCCGTCAACGGCAATGTTTGATTCCTGTTTTGATTTCTTATCGAAAACATCTACGCTTTCCAAACGTTCATCTCCATGAAGGCCCTTGATTTCTGTCTCCAGCAATACAACAGCCT
This sequence comes from Schwartzia sp. (in: firmicutes), assembly GCA_024691625.1. Classification (GTDB taxonomy): domain Bacteria; phylum Bacillota; class Negativicutes; order Selenomonadales; family Selenomonadaceae; genus Schwartzia. The sequence goes on along the minus strand of JAILNL010000009.1, from coordinate 788 downwards.
TAGGATTCTCCAATAGTTTTTTCTGGGAAATCTCATCAGCTCTCAACTGCGAGCGGTGAATGAGGTAAAGCTTCTTCGCATATTTCGACAGGAAGTTTGCAGCATCTACAGCAGCATTGCCACCTCCCATAACAGCGATAACTTTATCCTGATACATATGGCCATCGCAGAGTTCGCAATAATGGACACCCTTGTTGGCATATCTGCCTGCCTCCTGAAGCGGAAGTCTTCGGCGGTTCATGCCTGAGGCAATGATGACAACATCAGCTTCGTAGATATGATCATCTGTCTCGACTATTTTTGGCGTGGACTTCAGCTGTACTCGCTGAATCATATCAAACTCATCAATCTCAGCACCAAAGCTTTCTGCCTGTGCTTGCAGCGTCCCCATCAGTTCCTTGCCGGATACCTTGGATAATCCGGGGTAATTCTCAATACCCGTCGCATTAGCAATCTGACCTCCAACGATTCCATTTTCAAGAACCAGCACAGAAAGATTCATTCGGCCTGCATATAAAGCCGCTGTCAACCCTGCCATACCTGCACCGATAATGATGATATTCTTGTGAATCCTTGATTTTGTCATTTTATGCACCTCCTCTTTCTTACAAAATTTATTATACAGTAAAATTCTATTTTGTCAAATTTAATTTTGTAATTTTATATTTTGTCATCTGCATATGGGAAAATCTGCCGTACTTTGGGAATTGCAGAAGCACCAGCTTCTATGCTGTCACCTTTGAGGTTCCAGCAATAAAAAATGCCCCTGCCGGATACTTGATCCGCAG
>JAILNL010000183.1 GCA_024691625.1 Schwartzia sp. (in: firmicutes) | reverse complement strand
CGGGAACTGACCTTCAATAAGGCGTGAAGTCAGATAAAGATTTTCAAAAGAGAAGCTGATTTCATTATATGAAGTATTTACCGTAACATCTTCAGGAACCTCTGAGTTAAGTACATGCTCCAGCTCTCCGAGAATGCGTGCCGGTACGATAACCTGTTTCTTGTCTCCCGTGTATCCCTCAAGAACCTCCTGGTCTAGTGAAAGACGGTGTGTATTTGTGGCAGCCATTCTGATTGCCTCTCCCTCAAGCTCCATAAGGCAGCCTGTGAAAATAAGGCGTGTCTCGTCATTGGCGCATGCAAAGGAGGTTTTTCTGATGAGCTTTCTGAGTACCGTATCACGGATAGTGAACTCTGCAGATTTATTGAAGGGTTTGATGCACGGGAATTCTTCAGTGTTCATTCTGAGCAGTGTGAAGTGCGCAGAGCCTGAAGATATGTGTATTGTATTGTCTGTTATTTCGTTTGTTAATGTTACAGTATCTCCCGGGAGATTTTTTGATACCTCTGAGAAATAACGTCCCGGAGCTACGATGACTCCATCTTCTTCTACATCAGCATCGATTTTGCAGACTACACCGATTTCGTAATCGGTAGCCTGAAGCTCCAGCTTTCCTTCTGCTGCTTTCATGTAGATTCCCGAGAGAATCGGGGTTTGCGGCTTTGTTGCTACCGCTCTTCCTGCTATCTGAAGTGCCTGTATAAGGTCATTTTTGGAACAATTGAATTTCAATGTTATGCACCTCTCCCGTTTTTTTATGAATGAGTGAAATTATTTAAAAAATAGTAGACGTAGTAGTAGGGCCTGTGGAAATGTGGAAAATGTCGTTTTTCCTTGAAAATTTGGTAACAGGCTTCAGTGTAAAAGTTTGTTAATAAGTAAGAACAGTTATCCACATATATACATGGATAACCGTTCTTTTAGTTTATCAACATCGCGCCCACAGGATTTTCAGAGGGATATTAACATAAAAGTGGGTATATCCCGCGGCCGGAAATTTTTAGCTTACACGCTCTATTCTCTGGCGCAGATCCTTTATGGTCGTTTCAAGCTTATTGTCTTTTGTTATGTCTTCCGTAATCTTGTCCCGGGCATGGATAACTGTTGTATGGTCGCGTCCGAAGCAGCCCGCGATATTCGGAAGGGATATATCTGTCAGCTCGCAGCAGAGGTACATTGCAATCTGGCGCGGGATGACGAGTTCACGGGTTCTTTTGCTGGAGAGAAGTGCCTCGACCTTGATTTTGAAGTACTGGGCAACAATCTCCTGAATGAGCTCTATGGTTATTTCAACTGTTTTTGTGGTCGGATAGATGTTTTTCATTGCTTCTGCAACAAGCTCAGGGGTAATCTGCTGTCCGTTGAGGGAAGCAAACGCGACTACGCGGGTAAGGGCGCCTTCCAGCTCACGGATGTTGCTGTTTATGCGGCTGGCAATGTAATAAAGCACGTCGTTGGGGACGTCAATATTCTCCATAATCGCTTTTTTCTTCAGGATGGCGATTCGTGTCTCAAGGTCCGGTGCCTGAATATCCGTGATAAGGCCCCATTCGAAGCGTGAACGGAGACGTTCCTCCAAGGTCTGGATTTCCTTCGGATGACGGTCGCTTGAGAGGATAATCTGTTTTCCAGCGTCGTAAAGAGTGTTGAAGGTATGGAAGAATTCTTCCTGGGTGTGCTCTTTTTTGTACAGGAACTGAATATCGTCGACGAGAAGTACGTCGATGGTGCGGTACTTCTGACGGAAGCTCTCTGATTTGCCCTCCATGATGGAGTTGATGAGCTCGTTTGTGAATTTTTCGCTGGAGATGTAGAGAACGCGCTTCGTCGGGTCGTTCTGCAGTATCTGGTTTCCGATAGCCTGCATGAGATGCGTTTTTCCAAGTCCGACACTTCCGTACATGAACAGCGGGTTGTATGCTTTGCCCGGTGCTTCGGCAACGGCAAGGGCCGCCGCGTGGGCAAGCTTGTTTGAACTGCCCGTTACGAATGTATCAAAGGTGTATTTCGGGTTCATGGACGAGCGGTCTCCCGGCGGAATCGGTGCCAGAGGCTGTGATTCTTTTGGCGCCTGCTGAGCTGACGGCTCTTCTGCTGCAGCTTCAGATACCGGCTGAGGCTGAGCGAAAAGTGTCGGCTGCGCTGCTTCCTTTGCCGGTTCTTCCGAAGCAGCCGGCTGCAGAATTATGTCCACAGGACGGTGCAGCACGTCCATCGCCGCGTTTTTGATGAAAGGGATATAAAGGTTTTCGATATATTCCTTTGAAAATTTGTTCTGTGTTATGAGCGTGAGCTCACCTTCCGAAAGAGAAAGCGGTTTGATTGGATCGAGCCACCGCTGACAAGCACTCTCCACAATGCTTTCACGCAGCTTTCCAAGAATCTCTTTCCAGATTTCCTGCAGTTCGTTCTGTTCCATTCCTACAAATCCTTTCCTGATGATTTGCCTAAAAAAATTCTTATCCACAATTTTATACACACTTGTGGATAAGTAATCAACGTTTTGCCATGAATTATTAAAATCGATATAAAAGCTCAAATTTTGAGTTTGAATTCAAGCTATATAATGGAAAGAAAAAATTATTTTTCCGCAAATCGTTATATAAAGACCAAAATAAGTTTATCAAACTAGGGAAAAGTTATCAACAGTTTTTACTGGAAAGCCGACAAAAGTTGGTTTTTTATCCACAGGTTTAAGTGGAATGACAACTGTAAAAATCTTGACACCCCGATAGCTGTAGTCTATAATCTTTATAGTTTCGTTCGTGGTGATTCGTGTTTTATTCTATATATATGCGGAAATTTACCCGAATGCTAAAAGGAGGTGCACATTTTGAAACAGACGTATCAGCCGAATAAGCATTGGCGCAAAGTGACGCATGGGTTCCGTGCCCGCATGAAGACGAAGGGCGGCCGCCTGGTCCTGAAAGCTCGTCGCCAGAAGGGCAGAAAGAGACTGTCGGCTTAATCATAGGTCACTCCGGTGACCTATTTTTTCCATCTGAGGAAAATGAGGTTCGGACTCTATGTTGAAGCTGCCAAAGCGCAGGATTCTGCGCAATAAGCAAATGTTCCAGAAGGTTTACAAAGAGGGACATTCGCTGGCAAACCGTTATTTGGTTCTTTATGTGTTTCCGGCGATTGGGCTGGAGCGCAAGGCCGGTTTTGCTGCAGGCAAAAAGCTGGGCAATGCCGTTACCCGCAACCGCATGAAGCGGATTATGCGGGAGAGCTACCGCAAAAATCAGGCGCTGTTGAAGGAAGAGGTTTGGCTTCTTCTTGTGGCGCGCAAACCTGCGGTTTCTGTAAAGCAGCCGGTCATGGAAAAAGCCTTTCTCGATTTGGGCAGAAAGGCGAAAATTATACGGCAGGAGGCGGAATGATGTTAAAGAAATTCGTCCTGTTTCTTATTTCGTTTTATCAGGTATGTATTTCTCCGCTGAAGATGCCGTGCTGCCGCTATATTCCGAGCTGCTCGGAGTATGCGCGTATTGCCGTTGAAAAATATGGGGCCCGGAAGGGCTGCTGGCTCGCGATTAAGCGCATTTTGCGCTGCCATCCGTTTCATGCCGGCGGTTACGACCCCGTTCCATGAGTATAGAATCCGGTCGTTTTGGCCGGATTGCTTTTTAACTGGGATGTGATTTTTTGGATTTTTTGTGGTCTTTGTTTGAACCGTTTGTGTTGATGATTCAGAAGGGCGTGGAGTTTTTCCATGACCTGCTCGTTTCCACGGCAGGGATTGAAAGCTATGGCCTGGCTATCATTATTCTGACCATCGTTATCAAGATGGTAATGTATCCTCTTACGGTCAAACAGATCAAGTCTATGAAGGCAATGCAGGAGCTGCAGCCTGAAATGAAGCGTCTCCAGCAGACTTATCAGGGAGATCCCGCAAGACTCCAGGCTGAGCTTTCGAAGCTCTATCAGGAGAAGGGTGTCAGCCCTCTTTCCGGATGTCTTCCGATGCTGGTTCAGATGCCTATTCTCATGGCTATCTATTATGCTCTCAGAGATACCACGTATCAGGGGGGGAACCCTGCTTTTCTGTGGATGCCGACTCTGTCAGAGCCTGACCCGTACTATATTCTGCCGATTCTGTCCATGGCAACTACTTTCCTTGTTCAGCAGCAGACGACGGGGGACAATAATAATCAGCAGATGAAGATGATGATGTACATCATGCCTCTTTTCATCGGCTGGATGAGTACGAATTTTGCTGCGGGCCTTGTTCTTTATTGGGTAACCATGAATATTGTACAGATCGGCCAGCAGTGGTGGATGTTCCGTAACGAAGAAAAATCCGGCAGCAAGCCTGCTGCAAAGGAATCGAAGAAGAAGGATAAAAAGGGTAAGAAGGGGGCGTTCTGATGGCTGCAAGCGTTGAAAGGACCGGCAAAACCATCGAAGAAGCACAAAAAGCTGCTTTAGAAGAGCTCGGTGCGTCTCTTGAGGAAGTAAAGGTAGAAGTTATTTCTGAACCCTCTAAGGGCTTTTTCGGAATTATAGGTGGACACGAAGCAAAGGTCCGTGTGACCTTGATTGAGAAATCTCCTAAGGAATATGCTCAGGAGTTCCTCGGTAAGCTGTTCGCGTCCATGGGTCTCAAGGTGGAGCTTGGGGTCGAGGAGACGGAGGAAGGCATTTCCTTCAATCTCATTGGTGAAAATCTCGGCGTTCTGATCGGAAAGCACGGTCAGACTCTTGATGCGCTGCAGTATCTCGTAAATCTCGTGGCAAACCGTACACGTACAGATGACCGTGTGCGCGTTGTTCTCGATATCGAGAAATACCGCGAGCGCCGCGCTGAAACGCTCCGCCATCTGGCACTGCGCCTTGCGGATAAGGTATGCCGCTCGGCGAATAAGATTGTTCTTGAGCCGATGAACCGGCATGAACGCAAAATCATACATATGACCCTGCAGGATGATAACCGCGTGCGCACATACAGCGACGGCGAGGAACCTTTCCGCAAGGTCGTAATTGAAGCGAACCGTCCAAGAAGGTAAGGATGGTCTGATTTTCAGGAGAGAACTGTGAAAGGGCTGTCTCTATACCAGAGGCAGCCCTTTTTTCTGCCTTCCCCTTCAGGGGAAGGGGGACCGCGTCAGCGGTGGATGAGGTCCACCAGGGCAGGTCACTATGTAAATTGGAGGAATAAACAATGCAGCAGGGGGATACCATCAGCGCCATTGCTACACCGCGGGGCGAGGGCGGCATAGGCATAATCCGCATCAGCGGAGAAAACGCGGTGAAGACCGCGGCGGAGCTGTTTGTGCCTGAGCGCGGAGGCTCGCTGGAGGATATAGGTTCCTATCATGCGGCATACGGTAAAATCATGGAAAATGGCCGTATGGTGGACGAGGCTCTTGCGCTCATCATGCGCGCTCCTCATTCCTATACGAAGGAGGATGTGGTGGAGCTGCAGTGCCACGGCGGAAGCTTTGTCCTGCGCCGTGTTCTGGAGCTTACCTTTCAGCACGGGGCGAGACCTGCGGAGCCGGGTGAGTTCACTAAGCGCGCCTTTCTGAACGGACGTCTTGATCTCACTCAGGCGCAGGCTGTCATGGATCTGATAGAGGCAAAGACTGATTCCTCACTGCGTATGGCAGCAGGCCATCTTGAGGGCATGGTTTCCAGTGAGATAAAGGGAGTCCGCCATGATATCCTGGAAATGATTGCCCATCTTGAGGCCTCCATAGATTTTCCCGAGGACGATATTGATGATGTGGTGATTGACGAGGTAAGAACGAGGGTTTCCGGGATATGCGAAAAGCTCGAAAGACTCGTCAGGACGGCGCATACGGGAAAGATACTGAGAGAGGGACTGGAAACAGCTATCATCGGACGGCCGAATGTGGGAAAATCCAGTCTGCTGAATGCTCTTTTGCATGAGGAAAGAGCCATCGTCACGGATATACCGGGAACAACCCGTGACAGTATAGAGGAATACGCCAATGTAGGCGGAGTTCCTCTCCATATAATAGATACCGCGGGTATCCGCGCAACTGAGGATCGCGTGGAGCAGATGGGTGTGGAGCGCTCAAAGGGCTATATCGAAAAGGCGTCCCTTGTGCTTGTGCTTTTTGACGCGTCATCCGCGCTGCAGGACGAGGACAGGGAGATTATCGAGCTTCTGAAGGATAAGGAAGCATTGATTCTTCTTACAAAGGAAGACCTGAAGGCGGAGCTTGGAAGGGAGCTTTTCAATGAGCTTCTGCCCGGGAAGACGGTGCTTTCCATTTCGACGAAATCGGGCTTCGGGCTTGAGGCGCTGGAAAAGGAGATTGTTTCCAGGGTGTACGGCGAGGAAGCAATCGACCAGGAGGGCTGCTTTGTGGCCTCCGCAAGGGAAGCGCATCTTTTGAGAAAGGCGCTTGAGGATTCAAAGGCGGTGCTTGATACTATAGAAAACGGAATGAGCGCGGATTTTGTTGTCATAGATCTGCGCACGGTATGGGAAAAGCTCGGAGAAATCACAGGTGAAACAGTGGGCGAGGATATCATTGACGAGATATTCCGCCGTTTCTGCTTAGGAAAATAAGGAGTATTACATAAATGTTTGTAGCCGGAGAATATGAAGTAATTGTAATAGGAGCGGGCCACGCCGGCGTAGAGGCGGCTCTTGCCTCTGCACGTATCGGGTGCAGCACACTTCTGGCGACGCTCAGCATGGATAATATCGCTCTCATGCCCTGCAACCCGTCCATCGGCGGGCCTGCCAAGGGGCATCTGGTACGCGAGCTTGATGCTTTGGGCGGTGAAATGGGAATCAATGCGGACAAGACTTGCATTCAGTTCCGCCTTCTTAATACGGGAAAGGGCCCTGCGGTACACGCTCTCAGAGCCCAGGCGGATAAAAAGCTCTATCAGTTTACAATGAAGGAAACCTGCGAAAAGCAGGAGAACCTTGATGTGAAGCAGCTTCTCATTGATGAGATTCTCTTTGAGGACGGGCATGTGAAGGGTGTCGTGGTGGAAACGGGAGAGGTGTATCTCTGCCGTGCCGTGATACTGGCGTCGGGGACGTATCTGAAGGGAAAAATCATAATCGGAGAGACCACCTACAGCGCAGGACCAAACGGCCAGCGCGCAGCAATGAAGCTTTCCGACTGCCTTGAGAAGGCAGGGGTTAAGCTCATGCGCTTTAAGACGGGAACTCCGGCCCGCGTTGACGCCCGTTCCCTTGATTACGACAAAATGGAAAAGCAGCCGGGTGACGAGGAAGCGCGCAATTTCTCATTTATGAGCGACGTGACCACCCGTGAGCAGATTCCCTGCTGGCTTACATATACAAATGAGGAAACTCACAAAATACTCCGCGACAATATCGACCGCGCGCCTATGGCAAACGGCGTAATCAAAGGTATCGGGCCGCGCTACTGCCCATCCATTGAGACGAAGATTGTCCGTTTCCCTGACAAGGAAAGACATCAGCTCTTTGTTGAGCCTGAAGGTATACATACAGAGGAAATGTATGTGCAGGGCATGTCAACGAGCATGCCTATCGACGTGCAGATTGCATTTCTGCACACTATTCCGGGGCTTGAGCACTGCCGTGTAATGCGCCCGGGCTATGCTATCGAGTACGACTGCATTGACCCGCTGCAGCTGAAGCCGACGCTGGAATTCAAGAATATCGGGGGATTTTTCTCCGCGGGACAGTCGAACGGCACGTCGGGCTACGAGGAAGCCGCGGCGCAGGGCATCATGGCAGGAATCAACGCCGCCATGTTTGTAAAGGGCGAGGAACCGCTGGTATTGAAGCGCTCCGAGGCGTATATCGGCGTGCTTATTGATGACCTTGTTACGAAGGGAACTCAGGAGCCATACCGCATGATGACCTCCCGCGCGGAGTACCGCCTGCTTCTCCGTCAGGACAACGCAGACCTCCGTCTCACGGAGCACGGCCGCAGAATAGGGCTTGTAAAGGACGACCGCTATGCCCGCTATCTGGCGAAAAAGGCCGATATCGAAAAGGCAGAGGCATTTTTGCGGGAAAACTCCATAAATCCAAGCCGCGAGGTAAACGAAAAGCTTGAGGCTCTCGGCATGAAGCCTATTCACGTGGTTACGTCGCTTTATGACCTTTTGCGCCGTCCTGACGCGAATTATGAGCTTTTGCAGCCTGTTTTCGGACTTCCCGAAATTTCGGAGGAGGCCTGCAAACAGGTGGATATTGCCATCACCTACGACGGCTATATCCAAAAGCAGCAGGAGCAGGTAAATCACATGGAAAAACTCGAGAACAAGCTCCTTTCGGAGGATATAGATTATCTTTCCATCACGAGCCTTCGTGATGAGGCGAGGGAGAAGCTGTCCATGATACGTCCGCGCTCCGTGGGACAGGCAAGCCGCATTTCGGGAGTTTCCCCTGCGGATATTTCCGTACTGCTGGTGTATCTGGAGCAGCAGAGCCGTCTTCGGGAGGAAGGAAAATGACATTCATTGAAATCCTTGATAAAGCCGCAAAGGAATACGGAATCACCCTGACAGATGAGCAGCTGGCGCAGTTTGATAAATATCAGGAGCTGCTTCTGGAGTGGAACCAAAAGATGAATCTTACGGCGCTGACAGAGCCCAATGATGTTGCGGTAAAGCACATGATAGATTCTCTGACGGTTTATGATGAGGAATGGTTCAAGGACGGTATGTCCGTGGTTGATGTGGGAACAGGCGCGGGCTTTCCGGGGATTCCCCTGAAAATCTTCCGTCCCGGGCTTAAGGTGACGCTTATAGACAGCCTCAATAAGCGCGTGAAGTTCCTTGAAGCAGTAGTGAGCGAACTGGGGCTGAAGGATGTTTCCTGCGTGCACGCCAGGGCGGAGGAAGCGGCACGTCAGAAGCAGTACCGCGAAAAATTTGACGCGGCTGTTTCCCGTGCGGTGGCAAGACTCCCGATTCTCGCGGAATATGACCTTCCTTTCGTCAAGGTCGGCGGCTTTTTCGCGGCCATGAAGGGCGCGAAATACGTGGAGGAAGCAGAGGAAGCCGCAAAGGCAGTGAAGGTTCTCGGCGGCAGCGAGCCTGTGCTACGTGAGGTAAAGCTGCCGGGGCTTGATGACAGAAGGGGTATTGTCTATATCAGGAAGACGAAAAAGACTCCCCCTGTCTACCCGCGCAAGGCGGGAACACCTGAGAAAAATCCCATTGTCTGATATTCAGCGTGTCTGAAATTGAAAAAAAGGATTTTACGGGATTAAGTCGAATACTACTAGTATAAGATTTAGCAAAGAAGGTGCAGACAATGAAAAAACGTTGGGTCAGCAGTATTCTTGCGGCTCTTGTCTGTGCGGGCAGCTTTTTGGCGATTCCGTCTCAGACTGCGTATGCAGATAACGAAAATGAAATGTCCGCTGATGAGATAAAGGCCAGTGAGGAAGAAGAGGCGCAGTTTGTTCAGATATATAAGGATGCTTCGTACATTTATTATCTGGACAAGAAAAACATGCAGTGGGTGGATATTCCGTTCCAGAAGAAGCGTATGCTTGATGTGTGGATCAAGCTGGTACCGCTGGGTGTAGGCTCTGAGAGACGCGATGCCAACTACAGGGGCATAGAGGACACGTATTATCTGGAGCATTACTATATCCGCAAGGACAGGAAGCAGATTCAGTTCCTCTGCGAGCTTGAGATAAACGGCCGTCCGAACAATGACGTTGAAACGGGCAAATATGACCCGAGGAAATGGGAAAATCTTGTGCCGGAGAGCATAGAGGACCATATCTATCACGGTGTTGTGGCACAGGCAGGCGCGTCCAATGAGGGTGACCTGGGTGATTTTGTGGAGGATGTATTCCGTATTGCACTTTAATTTCTTACATGTGAAAATTTTTAAGTGGGAGTAAAAAACTCCCACTTTTTTTATACTAATTTTAAAAAATTAAAGCAAAAGTACCAGTTAATAAATTAACATAATGTTAAAATGTCAACAGGTTTTGTGGATAAATATCGGAAGTTATCCACAAAATTAGTCACAAAAAGCATATTTTGTGGACTGTTTTGTTGATAAGTCCATATTTAGGTCAAGATATACACAGAAATCGGGTTATAAAGTGAAAATGCGCTGAAAGTGTTATTTATTGAAGCGCTAATCAGATAATTAGAAAAAATAAGGTAGAAACCCATAAAAAAACGGTCTTACTTAAAAAAGTAAGGCCGTTTTTGTATACCGCAAATCAATGATGGAAAAGACGGATTCCGGTGAATGCCATTGCGATATTGTACTTGTCGCAGGTCTCAATAACATTGTCGTCGCGGATAGAGCCGCCGGTCTGTGCAATGTAGCTTACGCCGCTTTTGTGGGCGCGTTCGATATTGTCACCGAAGGGGAAGAAAGCGTCGGAGCCCAGGGAGATACCCGTAGCCTTGGAAAGCCAAGCCTTCTTTTCTTCCTTTGTGAACACAGGCGGTTTTTCCGTGAATACGCGCTGCCATTCGCCGTCCCGGAGAAGGTCTTCGTATTCTTCGCCGATGTAGACGTCGATGGCGTTGTCCCGGTCA
>JAILNL010000180.1 GCA_024691625.1 Schwartzia sp. (in: firmicutes) | reverse complement strand
AACATAAACCGCGCAGCCCAGTTCCTCTGCCTTTGCCAGCAGAGGCAGATATTTTTCTTCATATAGATGCTCTGTCTTGTAATTAGAGTGTGTGTGCCAATACTTAAACCCTAATTCTTTTACACAGCGTTCCAGCTCTTTGATTGCTTCATCAATGTAAGGTGAAGGTAAAACCGCAGCGCCCAGAAAACGGCCGGGATATTTCTTTATAATCTCAGCAACGGCATCGTTGGATTTCTTTGCAAAATACACGGCTTCCTTTTCGGGTAATTCCTCTAGGGCGGGAGAAGTAGACAGGACAGCTGTTTCGATGCCGTGTTTGTCCAGTTCAGCGACTCGTTCTGCTCCGAAATTCGTCAATTCATCAATTACCGGATATGTATTCGTGATACCGCCAAAAGGGGCAAAAACCTTGTCGCGTACTTCCAGCGTTTTCGTTTCCGGATAATATCGCATGGCAGTATCTCTTTTGGAAAGATGCTCCATGAGCTCCGGCAAGTAATAGTGAAATTCGCAGTCGATTATCTTCATGACATTTCCCTCCCGTAAAAATTTTTGTATTCGGCTGAAATATAAATACATTTCTATCTTTTCATTGTATCATAAAAAGCTTGCTGTAGAAATTGGCAATAATCGGTCCCGATATCACAAGAATTACCTTCCCAAAATGGGGGAGGTAATTCTTTCACGGTTCCTTTTTGTATACTTGCGCTTGAATGTGCAGAAGTCTATTGCAATTAACAGTTTAACACATTATTATAGAACCTATAAGAAATTTGCTATATTATGGTGTTAAGTGAATGTCCGGCGAAAGGGACAGATTGCATAAAAAACCACTTCCGCGGCAGCCGGTCGTTAAGACGGCGTATACCGTGGAAGTGGTTTTGCTTTTTGTGGTATCAATGCGCCAGATATAATGGCTCTATTTTCGCGCCGTTTGATGTTTTCTCATCGATATAGCCTGCGCGCACCATGGCGTCCAGAACTATGAACTGACGCTTTTTTGCAAGTATAAAATCCTCGTACGGAGAGTACAGGGACGGAGCGTTCGGCAGGCCTGCGAGCATAGCAGCTTCCGGCAGAGTAAGCTCTGAAGGTTCTTTGCCGAAATATCCGTGGGAAGCGTTGTATATGCCGTAATACCCTGAGCCGAAGTAAATGCTGTTCAGATAGAGGGAAAGTATTTCGTTTTTTGAATAGCGGAACTCGAAATCAAGCGCCAGTAAAACTTCCTCGATTTTGCGGCTCATTGTCTGTTCCTGTGAAAGGAAAAGGTTTTTTACGAGCTGCTGTGTGATGGTGCTTGCGCCCTCGGTAACCTCTCCGTACTGCATATTTACAAGAGCAGCACGGAAGATTCCGTTGATATCAAAACCCGGATGCGTGTAAAAACGTGTATCCTCCACCGCGACTACGGCTTCTGTGAGTCGGGGAGGAAGGTCGCTTACGGGAATGAAATTTTTCGCAGGCACTTTCTCGTTGACCGCGTCCGGAAGGAAAACAAAGCGGCGCAGCTTTGCGGAGAAGTTTTCGGCCGAGTCCTTGGGTTTTTGCTGCGGGGTGTCATGTGACGGCAGCACGCCCTGGATAACACGGGTGAATGCGGAAGGGTTCATCGCATCTTTTCCGCCTGCGAGAAAGAAGCCAATGAAGAAAACAATGATAAGGCTCGCAATGAACCGCAGTATTTTTTTCATGGAAAATAATACTCCTTTTGATGTAAAGCTGCATATATTATAGCATCTGTTCTTATTTTTCCGAAGAGGAAATCACAATAAAAATAGAGGACTCTAGAAAAAAATTGATAAATGTCCGTATGCAGCTATTGCATTTTTATGCAAGATTGATGTATAATTATGAACATACTTTTGAGAGAGGGAGGAATCCTCATGAAAGTTAGTATTATCGGGGCAACCGGCTATGCCGGAGCAGAAATTTTACGGCTCCTTTTGAATCATCCGAATGCAGAAATTATGCATATTACATCGGAAAGTCATACAGATGTACCCATATCGGATGTATATCCGCACCTCAAAGGCATATACGACCGGAAGCTTGAGAGTTTTTCAGATATTGAAAAAATCGGAGCAGACAGTGATTTTTTATTCATCGGACTTCCTGCAGGCTATGCCATGAAAATCGGACAGGCGCTTAAAGATATGCCCGTACGGATAATAGACCTGGGGGCGGATTACCGCTTTCATGATACGTCCGTTTACGAGCAGTGGTATAAGGTTGCGCATACGCACAAGGATGCCGAGAGGGTCTACGGACTGGCTGAGCTGAACAGAGATAAAATCAAGTCGGCAAAGATAATCGGCAATGCGGGCTGCTACACGACAGCAAGTATTCTGGCACTGGCGCCGCTGGTTAAAGATCATCTGGTTGATGTGCATACGATTGTAGTTGATGCGAAATCAGGAGTTTCGGGGGCAGGCCGCTCAGCAAAGCTGCCAAATCATTTCCCTGAGCTTTACGATAATTTCAAAGCATATGGTGTTGCAAATCACCGACATACGCCGGAGATTGAACAGGCACTTACAGATATCGGAGGAGAAAAAGTTCTGCTGAACTTCACTCCGCATCTCGTGCCTATGTCGAGAGGAATACTGAGTACTTGCTATGCGACACTGAAGGACGGCGTAGAGGAAGACGATGTCACAAAAGCATATCATACGATGTATGATGATGAATATTTCATTCGCCTGCGAGGGCTTGGCGCTTATCCTGAAACGAAATATGTCCGAGGCTCGAACTACTGTGACCTCGGCTGGCATATAGATGCCCGAACACGACGTGTAATTGTCCTTTCGGCTATCGACAATCTCGTAAAGGGTGCGGCAGGTCAGGCGATTCAGAACTTCAATATCGCCTGCGGCTTTGATGAAAAGACAGGGCTTACGCTCGCACCGGTTTATCCATAAAAACAACCACTTATTTGGGAGGAATATACATGTTCACAGAAGAAAATGCAAAAAAAGGCGTTACTTTTCCGCAGGGTTTTAAGGCTGCAGGCGTAAAGGCAGGCATCAAGAAAAGCGGAAATCTCGATCTTGCGGTTATTTACACGGAAAAGGAGGCAGCTGTTGCCGGAACCTTCACTCAGAACAAGGTTTTCGCAGCACCTGTTGCGGTCTCAAAGGAGGTCGTAAAGGGCGGCAAGGCGCATGCAATAGTTGCTAACGCAGGCTGCGCAAACGCATGCACGGGCGAGCAGGGACTTGCAGATGCAAAGGCAATGGCTTCGCTTACCGCAAAAGAACTTGGCTGCGGGGATACAGAGGTCATCGTTGCATCTACTGGCGTAATCGGAGTTAATCTTCCGATGGATAAAATGGCAGTCGGAATCAAAAATGCAGTATCGGAGCTTTCTGAGGACGGAAGCTCGAATGCAGGCAACGCTATCGTTACTACGGATACTTATTCGAAGGCATGCTCTTCGGAAGTAGAGATTGGCGGCAAAACGGTACGCTTCGGCGCTATCGCAAAAGGCTCCGGTATGATTCAGCCAAACATGGCAACTATGCTTTGCTTCATCACAACAGACGCAGATATCGATCAGAAGCTTTTGCAGGCAGCTCTTTCTGATGTGGTAGAGGTTACCTTCAATATGATTTCCATTGATGGCGATATGAGCACAAACGATATGGCGATTGTTCTGGCAAACGGTGCGGCTGGCAATAAGAAAATCACTGAGAAGGATGCTGACTACGAGAAATTTGCAGCAGCACTGAAATCCATCTGCACAGGTCTTTCTCAGAGAATCGCTGCAGACGGAGAGGGCGCAACGAAATTCCTCACAATCAATGTAAGCGGAGCAAAAACTTTCGCTGATGCAAAACAGGTTGCCATGAGCGTTGCAAAGTCTCCGCTCGTAAAGACAGCATTCTTTGGACAGGACCCGAACTGGGGACGTGTAATCTGCGCTGTCGGATATGCAGGCGTAGATATCGTGCCTGAGACAACAGTTGTTAAATTCGGCGGTATTCCGGTATATGCAAACGGAGTCGGAGCTTCCTTCGACGAAGCAGCTCTCAGAAAGGTTATGTCCGAGCATGATATCGTGATTGATGTTGCTCTCGGACTCGGAGATGCAGATGCAACCGTATGGTCCTGCGATTTCTCCTATGAATACGTGAAAATCAACGGTGAATACCACACCTGATTGGAGGGATTGGGATGTTTTCGCCACAGGATACAGCAAATATCTTAGTTGAAGCACTTCCATATATTCAGAAATACTTCGGCAAAACCATCGTCATCAAATACGGCGGCAACGCCATGATAACTCCCGAGCTGAAGGCAAAGGTCATAAAGGACATTACCCTTATGAAGTTCGTGGGAGTTCACCCTGTTATAGTACATGGCGGCGGGCCGGATATCACAGGCTTTTTGAAAAAGGTCGGTAAAAAATCCGAGTTTGTCAGCGGGCTCAGAGTTACTGATGAGGAAACCATGGAAATCGTTGAAATGGTTCTCATCGGCAAGATAAATTCGGAAATCGTAAACCTCCTCAACCGCAGCGGAAACAGCGCCATTGGCCTTTCAGGCAAGGACGCGTCCCTCATTCAGGCGAAAAAGAAGCTGGCTGAGGTTCACACGGACGGCAAAATCGAAAAAGTCGATATCGGTTTCGTCGGTGATGTAGAAAAGATTCGCGGAGAGACGGTAAACGACCTTATCAAGCAGGATTATATCCCTGTAATCGCCCCTGTGGGAGTCGGTGAGGACGGTTCAAGCTACAATATCAACGCTGACTACGTAGCCGCGGAGGTTGCGGGCGCGCTGAAAGCTGAAAAACTCCTGCTTTTGACTGATGTAGAGGGAATATACAAGGATTTTGAGGACAAGAGCTCGTTCATTTCGTCCCTTACGGAGAAGGAAGCCCGACAGTACATTGAGGATGGAACTATCGCAGGCGGTATGATACCGAAGGTCGAATCCTGCCTCAAGGCACTGGACGGAGGGGCACATAAGACCGCTATTATAGACGGACGGCTTCCGCACTCCCTGCTTTTGGAGCTTTTCACTTCGCAGGGTATCGGTACCGAAATTGTGAAATAATCCGGAGGGAACAGATATGAAGGAAACAGATGAACAGATATACGAGAAAGACAGGAACTCATATATTCCCGTCTTTGCCCGTTATGATATCGTGCTGGACCACGGCGACGGAATGTACGTCTATGACTCCCACGATAAGAAATACATTGATTTTCTTGGCGGTATAGCAGTAAACGTGCTTGGTCATGCACATCCTGCATTGGTAAAGGCAGTTTCCGAACAGGCAGGGAAAATGATTCACTGCTCTAATCTTTACTACACTCAGACACAGGCGGATGCCGCAGAAAAGCTCGTAAGGCTCAGCGGACTTGGCAAGGTATTCTTCGGAAATTCCGGCGCTGAGGCAAACGAGGGTGCTATAAAGCTGGCACGTAAATACGCATGGCATAAAAACCCCGAAAAAATTCAGATTATCGCAGCGAATATGAGTTTTCACGGAAGAACCTACGCGACGCTTACCGCAACGGGACAGCCTCATTACCATGAGGGCTACGGACCGCTGGTCGAAGGCTTCGATTATGTTGACTTCGGTGATATAGATGCTCTCGAAAAGCTCATGAGTGAAAAGACCTGCGCTGTTATGCTTGAGACGATTCAGGGCGAGGGCGGTGTATATGTACCGCCTGATGACTACTACAAAAAAGTCCGCGCCCTCTGCGACAAATATGATGCATGTCTCATACTCGATGAGATTCAGTGCGGAATGGGAAGAACGGGAACATTCTTCGCATATGAGCAGTACGGCGTAAAGCCTGATATCGTGACACTCGCAAAAGGTCTTGCCGGCGGTGTGCCGATTGGTGCATTTATCGCATCAGACAAGGTTGCAAAGGCATTTGCACCTGGCGACCACGGCTCTACCTTCGGTGGCAATCCGCTTGCGTGTGCGGCGTCAAATGTTGTGCTTGATGAGATTTCAAATCCGGATTTTCTGAAGCATGTTCAGGAAGTCGGAGGGTATTTCAGAGAAAAGCTTGAAGCGCTTGCAAAAAAATATCCGGCACTTGTTAAAGAGGTTCGAGGCAAAGGACTTATTCTCGGTATGGAGCTTACGAAGCCCGGAAGAGATATCGTGAACGCGTGCCTTGAAGAAGGCGCTATCATCAACTGCACGGTCGGAAACGTCCTGCGTTTCGTACCGCCGCTTATCGTAACCAAGGAACAGATAGATGAGCTTATGACGGTGCTTGAAAAGGTATTGCCGAAATTTGCTTGATTGGGGGAATCAACATGTCAACATTAAAAGGGAAAGACCTGTTGTCGCTCCATGAACTTACCGTCGATGAGATGGAAGAAATTCTTGAACTGGCGGCAGAGCTTAAAGCGATGCAGAAGGCCGGCGTGCAGCACCATTTGCTTGAGGGCAAAACGCTGGGCATGATTTTTGAAAAATCTTCCACGAGGACAAGAGTGTCTTTTGAGACAGGCATGTATCAGCTGGGCGGGCAGGCACTGTTCCTGTCGAACCGCGACCTGCAGATAGGACGCGGAGAGCCTATAGAAGATACGGCTCGTGTGCTTTCGCGTTATCTGGACGGTATCATGATTCGTACCTTTGGCCATGACAAACTGGTGGAATTTGCAAAATGGGCAGATGTTCCTGTCATCAACGCGCTGACAGACCTGTTGCATCCATGCCAGGTTCTGGCTGATATGCTCACAATCCGTGAACATCTCGGCAAAAACCTCAAGGGCTTGAAGCTGGCATATATCGGCGATGGCAACAACATGACAAATTCGCTCATGTACGGCTGCGCCAAGATGGGCATGAATTTCGCGGCAGCTACACCGGTAGGCTATGAGCCTGATGCAGGCGTTGTCAAAAACGCGAAAGAGGACGCAAAGGCAACAGGCTCGAGCATTGTGCTTACACATGATGTTGCCGAAGCCGCAAAGGACGCAGACGTTCTTTATACGGATGTGTGGGTCAGCATGGGCGAGGAAGAGGAACGCGAAAAACGTCTCAAAGACCTCGCGGGCTATCAGATAAACAAAGAGCTTTTGAAAAATGCTTCTAAGCGTGCCGTTGTTATGCACTGTCTGCCGGCACACCGCGGAGAGGAAATTACGGCTGATGTCTTTGAGGACAACGCAAATGTAATTTTCGACGAAGCAGAGAACCGTTTACATGCACAAAAAGCTGTATTAGCCTTGACTATGGGCGATTAAACGTATACATTAAATAAGTATTGTATTTCATATCATAAGGAGCGAATTACATTATGGCAAACGAAAAGAAAGTAACAAAGGTAGCACTTGCATATTCCGGCGGTCTTGATACGTCCTGCATCATTCCGTGGCTCAAAGAGAATTATGACGGCTGCGAGGTTATCGCTGTCTGTGCAGATATCGGACAGGGGGACGAGCTCTCCGTTGTTCATGATAAAGCATTGGCATCCGGAGCATCCAAGGTTTTCATTGCAGATCTTACGGAAGAATTCCTCACAGGCTATGTATGGCCGACACTCAAGGCAGGCGCTGTCTATGAGGGTAAATATCTCCTCGGCACATCCTTTGCACGTCCGGTAATTGCAAAGAAGCTTGTTGAGATTGCCAAGAAGGAAGGCTGTGATGCTATTGCTCACGGCGCTACGGGCAAAGGAAACGACCAGGTTCGTTTCGAGCTTTCCGTCAAAGCACTCGCTCCTCAGCTGAAGATTATTACTCCGTGGAGAGAATGGAAAATCCGCTCCCGTGAGGAAGCTATCGAATACGCAAAACAGCATAACATTCCTATCGCAACGGCTAACAAAACATACAGCATGGACCGCAACATCTGGCACCTCAGCCATGAGGGCTCTGACCTTGAGGATCCGTGGAATGCACCGAAGGATGAAATGTTCCTCGTAACAAAGACTCCGGAGCAGGCACCGGACAAAGATGAAATCATCGAAATCGACTTCGAGAAGGGTATTCCTGTTGCAGTCAACGGTAAGAAGATGAATGCAACGGAGCTCCTTACGACGCTGAATGAAATCGGCGCAAAGAACGGTATCGGTATCACAGATATTTGCGAGAACCGTCTTGTCGGTATGAAATCCCGTGGTGTTTACGAGAATCCGGGCGGAGCTATCCTCTACTATGCACACCGTGAACTTGAATACCTCTGCCTCGACCGTACGACACTCCACTATAAGGAACTCGTTGCAAATCAGTACGCAGAGCTCGTATACAACGGTATGTGGTTCTCGCAGCTCCGTGAGGCTCTTGACGCATTCGTTGACAGCACGCAGCGCACGGTTACAGGTACGGTAAAACTGAAGCTCTACAAGGGCAACATCATTTCCGCAGGCGCAAAATCCGATTACTCGCTCTACAGCCATGACTTCGTAACCTTCGAAGAGGACGATGTCTACAATCAGGCTGACGGCACAGGCTTTGTAAATCTCTTTGGACTCCCGCTGAAGGTCCGCGCTATCATGCAGGAAAAAATGGGGCTCCTGAAATGAGTGAGAAGCTGTGGGGCGGTCGTTTTACAAAAACGACCGACGAAATGATAAATGATTTTCAGGCTTCCATCGGCTTTGACAAACGCATGTATCACGAGGATATCGCAGGCTCCATCGCTCACGCGACAATGCTGGCAAAATGCGGCATTATCAGTGAGGAGGACCGCGATAAAATCGTTGGCGGATTAAAGGATATTCTCGCTCGTATTGAAAAAGGCGAATTTGAATTTGATGTTGCCTTTGAGGATATCCATATGAATATTGAGAAGCGCCTTACGGATGCTATCGGCGAAGCAGGCGGACGTCTCCATACTGCCCGCAGCAGAAATGACCAGGTCGCTCTTGATACGCACATGTACGTCCGTAGAGAAGCAGTCGAAGTTGAAAAGCTCATTCTTGATATGCAGAAAGCTCTCGTTGAGACTGCTGAAAAATACAGTGATGTAATCATGCCGGGCTATACGCATCTGCAAAGGGCGCAGCCGATTCTTTTCGGACACCATCTCATGGCGTATTTCTCCCTGTTCAGCCGTGATTTCGCACGTTTCAACGGTGTATATCAGCGTGCTGACATCATGCCGCTGGGTGCGGGCGCGCTTGCGGGAACCACATTCCCGATTGACCGACGTTTTGTAGCTGAGCTTCTGAATTTCGAGAATATCTACACGAACAGTCTCGATGCCGTGAGCGACCGTGACTACATCATGGAATTCCTCTCAGCGGCTTCGATGCTTATGGTGCATCTCTCGCGTCTCAGCGAGGAAACGATTCTCTGGTGTTCCCGTGAGTTCTCCTTTGTAGAACTCGACGATGCACACTGCACGGGCTCGTCAATGATGCCGCAGAAAAAGAATCCTGATGTATCTGAGCTTGTTCGCGGAAAAACCGGACGTGTTATCGGACATCTCATGGCGATGCTCACGACGGTCAAAGGACTGCCCCTTGCATACAACAAAGACCTGCAGGAGGACAAAGAAGGAATCTTCGATGCCATTGATACGGTTAAATTCAGCCTTGCCGTATATGCCCGTATTCTGCGCGGCATGAAGGTAAACCGTGACGTTATGAAACGTGCGGTTGACGAGGACTTCTCCAATGCGACGGACCTTGCGGATTATCTTGCAAAAAAAGGAATGCCGTTCCGTCAGGCTCACGCTGTGTCGGGACAGGCAGTTCACTACTGCATAGAGCATCATAAATGGCTCGTTGACCTTACAATGGACGAATTCAAAGCACTTTCGCCGATGTTTGACGAGGACATAAAAGATGCAATCCTTCCGGAAACCTGCGTAAAGACACGCAACTCTCTTGGAGGAACCTCTTACGAGCAGGTTGACCTTCAGATTCGAGCGGCAAAGGGACTCATGGACACGGAAAGAAAAATTACCGAGGAACATGAGGACAAGCAGATTCAGGTAGAAGAATAATAACATGACAGGAGCCGGTGAAAGAGCCGTGCTCCTGTTTTTTCGTGGTGAAAAATTATTTAATGAATGCAGGGCTGTTTCTGTGATACAATGGAGAGCAGAAAGGGGATAACGAACGGATGGAACTTCTTAAAACGATAAAACCGCTTGACTGGCTCATAATGGTCGTCGCGGTGTTGGTTTTAGTTCAGATGAATTTCTCTCATTTGATGTTAGAGGATGTGCTCTATCTTACCGCCATTATCATGTGGGGCGGCGGTCTTTTGGTGCGGCTGTATCTGCAGTCGAGAAAACTTAACAGCAATAAAGGATAACAGGGACGGCAATACAAGCGCCGTATCTGATATGACGGAATCGTTTGTACTGCCGGTGAAGAAAGCTTCCCGGCGGTATTTTTTTATTTCATGTACTTGAAGCGTATCGCTGCAGTGATATATACGAATTTTGCAGGAGGGCTGCGTAATGATTATCAGCGCCAGCCGTCGGACGGATATTCCGGCGTTTTATTTTGACTGGTTCTGCAAGCGGCTTAAGGAGGGCTTTGCTGACGTGGTAAATCCCTTCAACCGCAGACAGGTGAGCCGTATATCGCTGAAGCCTGATTTTGTGGACTGTATCGTGTTCTGGACGAAAGATCCCGCACCTATGCTTGAGCACCTTGACTCAATTCAAAGCTATCCGTATTATGTGCAGATTTCCATTACGCCATACGGACGGGATGTGGAAACAAATCTTCGACCGAAGGAAGAAATAATCGGGACGGTACAGGAGCTTTCGAGGAGAATAGGAAAAGAGCGTGTGGTGTGGAGATACGATCCTATTCTATTAAACGAACAATATACGATGGAGAAGCACTTTGAATGGTTCAAAGGAGTGACAGAGGAACTCTCGCCGTACACTGAACGGTGTGTTATAAGCTTTATCGACTTATACGCAAAAGCAAAGAAAAATACACAGGGGCTGAATCTGCACGAGCTTTCAGAGGAAGAAATGATGATGCTGGCGGAAGGGCTGTCGGATATAGTAAAGGGCAGCGGTATTACACTTCAAACCTGCTCCGAGGCAGTCGGCCTTGAGCAGTACGGTATCATTCATGGAGCCTGTATTGACGGGGAGCTTGTATCACGTATAGCGGGCAAGCACATAAAAACACGAAAAGCAAAAACTCAGCGCCCGCTGTGCAACTGTGTGGAAAGCTTTGATATCGGTCAGTACGATACATGCATTCACGGCTGCCGCTACTGCTATGCAAACGCAAGTCCTGAGAGGGCAGCCACGGGATTTGAAAATCATAACACAATGGCATC
The DNA here is from genome assembly GCA_024691625.1 of Schwartzia sp. (in: firmicutes). Taxonomy (GTDB): domain Bacteria; phylum Bacillota; class Negativicutes; order Selenomonadales; family Selenomonadaceae; genus Schwartzia. The sequence goes on along the minus strand of JAILNL010000180.1, from coordinate 14,405 downwards.
TGTTATTACAGGAGGGCTGACGGGTGACGAAAAGATTACCCTGCACGAAAATGATGAATGAGCTGATTCAAAACATAGACAAGCTGCATACGACATCCATGGGCGCGGAAAGAATAAAAAGAAATCTAGCGCTTACAGAGTCCGACCCCGTCGCATGGTGCAGAGAAAAAATAATGGATAAAGGTGCTGTTACGGAACGAAAAGGCAAAAACTGGTATATCCATATAGACACCTGCACCATAACCGTGAACGCCGGAAGCTATACCATCATCACGGCACACAGAGAAAACTCAGTAAAGCAGCTTTGAGTACATGATATTTCTGAAGATGATTTTCAGAACAATTAAAATCGTGTAAGACGGCATCAGGTTTGACATTACGGCGTTAAATCTCTATACTTATAAACAGTATTGCTTCATATATTTAAGAGAGGAAGATGTGTTTGAAACGTAAAAAGTGGTGTTTGTCGTTTCTGGCGCTTCTGATGTCGTTTATGATGCTTGCCGCCGGGTGCGGAGGTAAGGGAACCGCTTCGGACGGCGGGGCAAAACAGCAGGCCGATTCGAATGTTACGATAAAGATGCTGGACGTAGGTCAGGGGGATGCTATCCTGATCCGTACACCTGAACAGACCGTGCTCATTGATACAAGCGATGTGGATGAGAAGCAAAAGCTGAGCGCGGCGCTGAAAGATGAGAAAGTCAAGGTAATCGATAAGCTCATAATAACACATCCGCATGCTGACCATTTGGGCGGGATGTCGGTCGTTTTCAACGAGTGCGAGGTCAAGGCGGTCTATGATAACGGACAGGCTGCGACTACAAAGCTTTACCGTGATTACCTGAAAACTATTAAGTCAAAGGGAATCCAGTATAAGGCGCTTCGCGACGGAGACCGTATTGATTTTGGCGGCGGAGCTGTGTTTGAGGTACTCAGCCCGACGGAGGATATGGTTAAAGAGGGCGGCCACGATGAAAAGGGCAAAATCAATCTGAACCTTAATTCTGTGGTCGGACGTCTCGTGTACGGCGAGTTCAGCATGATGTTCACGGGAGATGCAGAGACTGAATCCGAGAAGGGTATTATGAAACGCCATGCACCGAAGGAACTCAAAAGCACGATTTTGAAATCCGGGCACCACGGAAGCAAGACGTCTTCCGGTCCGAAATTTCTCAGGGCGGTACAGCCTGAGGCGGCGCTTATCTCCTGCGGAAAGGGAAATGAATACCATCATCCGCACCCGTCAACGAGGAATAAATACACAAAGTATAAGATTGATTTCTACCGCACAGACGTGAATGGAATGATTACCGTGGAGACGGATGGACATTACTACACAATCACCACTGAACGCGGTACAAAGAATGATGATACAGGAAACTGAGCAAGAAAGGGTTTTTTGATGAAAGCAGTTATTGACCGTTTTGAAGAAGATAAAGCGGTATTGCTCGTCGGTGAAGACGAGGACATAGAGGTTGTTTTTCCTAAGGCATACATGCCGAAGGATGCTGAGGAAGGCGATTATCTTTCTGTTTCTATCGCCGTCGACCGGGAAGCAACCGAGGCCGCCCGCGCGGAGGCTGAGGCTTTGCTGAAGGATCTTCGAGGAGGAATTTGATGAGAGATGTTGTTTGTCGTTTTCTGCTGACACTTCTTCTTTGTGTCTTTATGATACCCGGAGAGGTGGAGGCGGCTCCGTCACATGAGATAAAGTATATTACGTCCAAAGTAGTTGAGGAGGATGGTAATACTTTCCTCAGGATGGAAATCGGTCTTTCCAAGGGAGCTGCAGAGTATACGGTGAAGAAGGGAAGCATTCTGCATCCAAACCGTCTCTGCATTGAGATTGAAAACACAAAACCGGGCGATGTGCAGAATGAAATGCGCCTTGACCCGAAATATGCAAAGTCGGCGCGTGTACGCGGACTTGATAAGAATACGCAGGTGCTCTTTTCTCTGGCAGGACTTGCGGAAAATGAAGAATACAGCATTACAACGATAGAGGCTGATAAAAAGCAAAAAAAGCCGTTTCGTATCGTTGTTGATATTTATGAGTCCGGGTATGTCCGCAGGGGCTTTGTGGACGGACTCAAGGGACGCCATATAGTCGTAGACCCCGGACACGGCGGAACGGACCGGGGGGCTACAGGCCCTTCGGGACTCTTGGAAAAGGATGTCACCCTTGAGGTATCTTTGAAGCTTCGCGATATTCTTGAAAATTCCGGCGCGATTGTCACGCTTACCCGTGAGGACGACCGTGATGTGTGGGGACCTACCGCAACGGATTCCCAGGAGCTTCAGGCACGCTCCGATGTGGGTGAGAATACTCCGGGAACAGAGGTATTCCTGAGCGTACACTGCAACGCGTTCAGCTCAGAATCCTCACATGGTACGGAAACATATTATTACTACGGCAAATCCTGGCTTGATGAGCTTCTTGCTCAAAATTTGCAGGAGGCTATGCTTGAGCATAACGGGCTACATGACCGCGGAGTAAAAGCGACACGCTTTTATGTTTTGACGCATACGTCCATGCCGGCTGCTCTCGTCGAGCTTGCGTTCATCACAAATTACGAAGAGGAAGCGCTTTTGGGGGATGATGCGTTTCAAGAGGAAATGGCGATGGCGCTGGCTGAAGGATTGGCAAATTATTTCGCGGTAAGCGGAACGTGAATAGAGGGGACGGAGGAGTATGAGGAATATCAGTAAAAGTCTTTTGGTTTGCATGATGGCACTGCTCATGCTGCTGACTGCAGGCTGTGATAAGGAAAAAGAAAAACAGCAGCCGCAGCAGAAACAGGAGCAGCAGAAAAAGGATGAAAAGCCGCAGCAGAAGCCTGTTGATGACAAGGTGACTGTAAAGCTTTATTACCCGACAGATGATGCTGAAAAGCTCGTTGCGGTAGAGACAAAGGTTCTGTCGAAGGACAAATATAAGGCTTCGGTGGAGGCACTCATTGCCGGTCCGAACAAAACAGGCCTTACGGGGATTTTTCCGAAGGGAGTCAAGGTCCGCAGTGTGAAGGTCAAGGACGGACTTGCGACGGTTGATTTCACGCAGGAGCTCACAAAGCGTTTTGTGGGAGGCTCCACAGGTGAGGAAATGCTGGTGGGTTCTCTTGTAAATACACTCACCGGATTTTCTGAAGTGACGTCAGTGTTGATTACTGTTGAAGGCAAAGGAATCGAGACAATCGCAGGACATCTTGATACGAGCATTCCGTTCAAACGCATGGAAGAACTTTTGAAATAACACGGCAGTACAGTTAAATACAGACAGATAAAACGGGCTGAGAGAATTATTCATCAGTCCGACAGCAGCGCCAATAGGAATATTTTGCTTTGGTAGGATGTTCCCGTTGGCGTTAAACTTTTCGGATAAGGAGATTTCGCATGGCTACTCAGATGGAGCAGGCAAGAAAAGGTGTTATAACAGACGAAATGAAGATAGTCGCGGAGGCAGAACATCAGGATGCGGAGTCTATCCGCGAGCGTGTTGCGCGCGGTGTGATTGCCATTCCTGCCAACATAAATCATAAAGATCTTCGCCCTGAGGGTGTGGGTGAAGGGCTGCGCGTTAAAGTCAACGCCAATATAGGTACTTCCAGTACGTTCCCTGACATTGAACCTGAGCTTGAAAAGCTTGATGAGGCTGTACGCTGCGGCGCTGACGCGGTTATGGACCTTTCAACGGGAGACCATATTGATGAGTCACGCCGTGCTATTATCGGACATTCGCCTATCATGGTTGGTACTGTGCCTATTTACGAAGCAACAGTTGAAGCTATCAAGAACCGTGGCGCTGTTGTCGATATGACCGTAGAAGACCTTTTGACAACGATTGAAAAACAGGCAAAGGACGGTGCTGATTTCATGACGCTGCACTGCGGTCTTACCCGCAATGCAATCGAGCGTCTGCGCAAAGAAGGCCGCGTTATGGATGTTGTAAGCCGCGGAGGTTCTTTCCTTACGGGCTGGATGCTTCATAACGAAAAAGAGAATCCGCTTTATGAGCATTATGACGATTTGCTTGATATCTGTGTTAAATATGATGTAACAATAAGCCTCGGAGACGGTCTGCGGCCGGGCTGTCTTGCAGACGCAACCGACCAGGGACAGATTACGGAGCTTTTGAACCTCGGAGAGCTCACTCTTCGCGCATGGCACCGCGGGGTTCAGGTCATGGTCGAGGGGCCGGGGCACATGCCGTTTGACCAGATTGCGGCGAATATGAAGCTTGAAAAGCAGCTTTGCCACGGCGCGCCGTTCTATGTTCTCGGACCTCTTGTAACGGACATTGCGCCGGGCTACGATCATATTACCGCTGCTATCGGAGGAACAATGGCGGCTGTGAGCGGAGCAGATTTCCTGTGCTATGTGACGCCTGCAGAACATCTTGCTCTGCCGACCATAGAGGATGTGCATGACGGAGTCATGGCATCCCGTATTGCGGCACACGCTGCGGATATCGTAAAGGGAATACCAGGAGCAAAAGAACAGGACCTTGCTATGGGAAAAGCCCGCAAGATTCTCGACTGGGATGCTCAGATGAAGCTGGCTATTGATCCGGAGTTTGCGAAGAAGAAGCGCGGGGCACGCAATCCTGAGGATGAAGGTGCATGCTCCATGTGCGGTGATTACTGCGCTGTAGAAATTGTAAATCAGTACATGAAAAAATAAAGATAATTTTCTGAAAAAAAGAGGATTTTTTATTTTTTCGACGAATAAAGAAATCTAAAAAGAATTTTGCATATGATATTTCGTTTTGAATGGAGGAATAGTTTATGGCAACAATTCAGCGGATTCTTGTTCCTGTCGATGGTTCTGTTAGCAGTGCCAAGGCTGCGGCGAAAGGAAAATTCTACGCAGATAAGTGCGGAGCGGAGCTTCATCTTTTGTATGTTGCAAGCGAGATTCAGAAGGATATTCCAAGCAGCATTATTTTTGATGAGATAATGAAGGAACTTCCACCGGGACTTGTTGTTAAAACCCACGAAAGAGCGGGAAACATTGCAGATGAAATTCTTACGAAGGCTGATGATATCGCTGCCAGCATGATTATCATGGGCAGCCGCGGACTTGGTATTTTCAAGGGCGCCCTTATCGGGAGTGTAAGCCAGCAGGTCGTTGAGCGTTCAATGGTGCCTGTCATGATAGTCAAAGCAGACAATAATTGATGAACAAATGTCTTTTGTGTGAACACATTATGCAAATAAATTGCAAATACTACTTGCAATTTCAGAGAAAGTGTGATAATGTTACAAACAACAGAAATGCAGTGATATGGAACAGTAGTATCCGGGGAATGCATAGAGAGCCGTTGGTTGGTGTAAAACGGACAGAAACGGGATGTGAACTCGCCATGGAGCAGCGCACTGATATGTAGGTGCCGCCGGAGGCTGACCGTTACAGCAGCAGGATATGTCAGTATCCGTCAGAGCGCGTGCAGCGATGCACGAATAAGAGTGGTAACACGCAGGCCGGGCCTTCGTCTCTTAATGAGAGGGAGCCCGGCTTCTTTATTTTGAAATGCTTGATTTGAAAACATGACTGGAGGATTTGAAATGAAAAACTTTACGAAATATCGCAAGGGGTATTATGTGCCACCTGTCTGTGACATGAGCTGGGCGCAGAAGGAATATCCGGATAAGGCACCGACGTGGTGCAGTGTTGATTTGCGTGACGGCAATCAGTCCCTTATCATTCCCATGAGCCTTGATGAAAAGATAGAGTTTTATAAAATGCTCATAAAGGTTGGCTTCAAGGAAATTGAAGTGGGTTTTCCTGCTGCATCTGATACGGAATATGAGTTCCTGCGCCGTCTGGTGGATGAGAATCTGATTCCTGATGATGTGACGGTACAGGTTCTGACTCAGGCGCGCGAGCATATCATAAAGAAGACCTTCGAAGCACTGAAGGGCGTAAAGAACGCTATAGTTCATGTGTACAATTCTACCTCCTTTGCACAGCGTCAGCAGGTGTTCCGCATGTCGAAGGAGGAAATCAAGCAGATTGCCATTGACGGTGCTAAGCTTTTGAAGAAGCTTACTGAAGAGGCCGGCGCGGATTACCGATTCGAGTATTCGCCTGAGAGCTTCACAGGGACAGAGCCGGAATACGCACTCGAGGTATGCAACGCGGTTCTTGACGTATGGCAGCCGACACCGGATAAAAAGGCTATCATAAACATTCCTGTTACGGTAGAGATGTCCATGCCCCATGTCTATGCTATGCAGGTTGCATATATCTCGCAGAATCTGAAATACCGCGACAGCGTTGTGCTGTCACTTCATCCGCATAACGACCGCGGCTGCGGCGTGGCTGATTCGGAAATGGGCCTTCTTGCGGGAGCTGACCGTATCGAGGGAACGCTTTTCGGTAACGGTGAGCGCACGGGTAACGCGGATATCGTAACGATTGGCATGAATATGTTTGCTCTGGGCGTAGACCCGCAGCTGGATTTTTCGAACATGCCGGAGCTTGTTGAGATGTATGAACGTGTCACGAGAATGCATGTGCATGAGCGTCAGCCTTATGCAGGCGCTTTGGTGTTTGCTGCTTTTTCTGGTTCTCACCAGGATGCAATTGCAAAGGGTATGAAATGGCGCGAGGAAACAGACCCGAGCCGCTGGACTGTGCCGTATCTTCCCATCGACCCGCAGGACGTCGGACGTCAGTACGATGCGGATGTTATCCGTATCAACAGCCAGTCCGGAAAGGGCGGAGTCGGCTTCATAATGGAGCAGAAATACGGTATTGATATGCCCAAGAAAATGCGTGAGGATTTCGGTTACTGCATCAAAGGCGTTTCCGACCACAAGCACAAAGAGCTTCTGCCGGATGAAATTTATCAGATTTTCCAGCAGGAGTATGTCAATGCGGAAAGCCCGTACAAGCTTGTTGACTTTGCTCTCCGTAAGGAACCGAACGGAATACGTTCAGGCGAAGTTATCATGATGATAGACGGAAAAGAACAGAAGTTCAATGCAAAGGGCAACGGACGCCTTGACGCGGTCAGCAACGCGCTTCAGGAAAATCTCGGGGTGCAGTACAAAGACCTCATATACAGCGAGCATGCCTTGGAAATCGGGCAGGCATCCCGTGCAATGGCGTATATCGGTATCACAGGTGAGGATGGCAGAACGACATGGGGAGCAGGAATGGATACAGATATTATCACGGCATCTATCCTTGCACTTGTGAGTGCAATCAATCGCATGAAGAACGGAAAATAAATAGAAGAAAAACAATGAGAGGCAGTAGACAAAATTTCGTCTACTGCCTTGTTTTTGCGGTTTACGCTACTTAGGAGATATGATAAAATATGGAAATAGGAGAAATTTCAGTTTTTTTCCATTTTTTATGAATTTTTGAAAACAAAAAAGGAATTTCTTTTGTTTTGTCGAATAGATACCCTTAGGTGATAAAAATAATAACTTAAAGGAATAGTTCGGGGTTTATTCAAATCGGTTGTTTTGCCCACAGAGTTATCTTGGGAATCTCAATAAAAAGGATAGTGGTTCATATGGGTAAGTTCGATGTTATCCGTGACAAGAGCATTGTAGGAACGCCTGTCGTCCATCTTACTGCGATGACGGCGGTTTTGTTTTGCTTCTGGCTTTTGCTTTCGGGTACATTCCAGACTAAGTTCCTTATTTACGGAATACTGACGGCGGTCATATCGGCATGGGTTTCATATCCCCTGCTGCTCCTGCCCAATGCTGATGCGACGAAAAAATACTTTGTTTTCGGAGTAAATCCGGTAAAGCTCGTGATTTACTTTTTCTGGCTCATGTGGCAGCTTGTTCTTGCGAACGTGGATGTTCTTAAGGCAACGGTAAGATCGGAAATAGAGATAAATCCCCGCATCGTGAGGTTCCGCTATAAGACGGATAATCCGATGGCAATGGTCATCCTGGCAAATTCGATAACGCTGACACCCGGAACCGTTACAATCGACTTAACGGATGAAGGAGTGTTTTATATTCATGCGCTGACGGACGGCGCTGCGGAAGGCCTCAACGGCGGCATGCAGAAGATGGTCGCATGGCTTTTCGGTGAGCAGTACGATTTTGAGATGCTGGGGGAGGATTACTGAGATGCATATTTTTTTCCTGGTTATCGTAGTTGTGCTCGTAATGACGATTGGTCTTATGATGCAGAGGCTTTTTCAGGGGCCGACAGTATTTGATCGCATGAACGGACTTGGTGTCATCACGGCGGATACTATCCTTCTTATTGTTCTGTTCGGATTTTTGGACAATCAGCCGGGAATGTATGTGGACCTTGCCATGGCCTATGCTATGATGGGCTGCCTGGGTTCTGTCGTTCTTGCGAAATATCTGGGAGGGAAGAATCTATGATTTTCGGTTTAAGCATACAGGAAATCATTGCCTGCCTTTTGATGGGGGCGGGGCTGATTTTCCTCATCGGTTCCATGGTTGGTATGCTCCGCCTGCCGGATTACTACAGCAGGGTGCATGCTTCGGGAAACAGCGAGACACTCGGAACTCTGCTGGTGTTCCTCGGACTTATCGTTTACAACGGCTATTCAAACGTATCAGCCAAGATTTTTATCGTGGCGCTGTTTGTGTTTTTGGGGAATCCTATCGGTTCCCATATTCTTGCAAAGGCGGCGTATAAAACAGGACATCCTGTCTGGACTCAGAAGCAGGCTGTGCAGCATGAGCTTTCTACTGAACCTACGACGTCAGTGACGACTGAAGAGGAAAAGGAGGCACAGGCAAATGCAGATTTACACAATTGAGGCGATTCTCCTTGTGTTCCTTATCCTGATTACGGGCTGTATCATCTATGAAAGAGACCTGCTGAGCGCGGTAATGATATACTGTGCATTCAGCTTTGGCGCAGTGCTGCTGTACCTTATGATGGGTTCTCCCGATGTCGCGTTTACAGAGGTTGTTGTCGGTACGGTTTCCACAATATTCTATGTAATCGCCCTCAAAAAAATCGATAGGTGGTGTAAGTGATGCGTGGTTTAGTTATTACAGTTTTGGCACTTCTGACCGGACTGTTCTGCAGCAGTGTTCTGTTCCTTCCGGTTATCGGTGACCCGGACAGCGCTCCGAACCAGCATATCTCTCCCGTCTATATCTCGCAGAGTGAACTGGATACGGGCTCTCCGAACATTGTTACGGGTACGCTCGCAGACTACAGAGGTTTTGATACCATGTGGGAGACAACGGTTATGTACCTTTCAGGTCTCACTGCAGTGCTTATCCTGAGCAAATCAACAATGGGACGGCGTCCCGAGAAGGAGGATGATTACGAATGATGAAAGATCCGTTCGGTGGTATGCTGCTGAACATCGCGTTCCGTCTCCTCGTTCCTTTTTCACTTGTCTATGCCGTGTATGTCCTTATACTGGGTGAATCTTCACCGGGCGGCGGATTTCAGGCCGGCGTTGTAATGGGCTTCGGTATTATTCTGGCAAGATTGATTCTTGGTGAGGATGCTAAGATTTTCAATGTCCGAATCGGGACCTCGCTTGTACTTGCAGGCTGCGGCACGTTTATTTATGCTTTGGCAGGCTGGCTGACCTTAGTAGGCGGCGGTAAATTTCTCGACTACAGCTTCCTTCCTGTTTCCATGGAAGCAACGCATGAGCTTCATGCGCTCGGTATTCTCATGATTGAGACGGGCGTTACAATCTGCGTCATGATGACGATACTCAACATCATGGATGCTGTGGTGAGGAGGAGTGAAGACTGATGGATGCATTAAATGAGTTCCTGGCAAGGCGCGGCATCTACACACTGGTCATGATTCTCTTTTTCCTTGGTGTGTACGGCATGGTTCTTGCAAAGAACTATCTGAAAAAACTCATGGCTATGAATGTCATGCAGGTTGCCGTCATTTTCTTTTATCTGTGCTTTGCACAGAAAGAGGGCGCGATGATTCCTATCCTCGTCCCCGGAAATGTCGATCCTGCAAGCTATATCAATCCTATCCCGCATGCGCTGATGCTGACGGCTATCGTTGTCAGTATGGGTACCACAGGCGTTGCGATTGCGCTTCTGATGCGAATCAAGGAGTTTTACGGGTCCGTCGAAGAGCGTGAGGTCTTAAGGAGGGCGAGTAAATGAGTCTGGCGCTGCATAGTCCGGTATTCATCGTACTCCTTCCGCTTACTGCTTCGCTTCTCTGCTTAGCGTTCAGCCGGATTCACCGCAAGCTTGGTTCGTGGCTTGTTCAGCTTGCTATTTTCGGTTCGCTCCTGTGCTCGCTCGACACGATGCGTCAGGTTCTTGCGGAGGGTACGAAATCCGTCCATTACTGGATGGGAAACTGGGCACCGCCTATTGGCATTGAGTTTGTTGTTGACCCGCTCAATACGGCAGTGCTTTGCATGATTACGTTCCTGGCTTTTGTTATCAGCTTTTACAGCAAGCCGTTCCTTGAAAACGAGGACTGGCTCCACTACGGCGGATATTATACGCTGTACGGGCTTTTGACTGTCGGCCTTTGCGGTATGACGGTCACAGGCGACGTATTCAACATGTACGTTTATCTGGAGATAATGTCTCTTTCCGGCTACGGGCTTATTGCTCTCGGAGGGCATAAGTCGATGCTGGCGGCGTTTCGCTACCTGCTTGTCGGTACGATTGGCGCGTCTCTTTATCTCATCGGAGTCGGTTATCTCTATGCGATGACCGGTTCGCTGAACATGGCAGACATCAGCGTACGTATTCAGCCATTTGTTCACACTCCGCTTTTTGCGTTCGTTGTTGCGTGCTTCCTGATTGCTTTTGGAATCAAGATGGCACTTTTCCCGCTGCACGGCTGGCAGCCGGATTCCTATACATACTCCCATCCCGGAGCTGCAGGCTTCATTTCGGGATGTATGAGTAAGGTGCCAGCGTATGCAATGCTTCGGTATTTCTTCTATGTTTTCGGCATTCATAACACCGTAATGGAAGCCCTTATGAATGTTCTCGGTATCATGGGTATATGCGGTATTCTTATCGGTTCGGTAATGGCTCTCGCACAGTATGATTTCCGCCGTATGCTCGCGTATTCGTCTGTTGCGCAGCTCGGATATATTGCCGTAGGTATGGCGATGGGCAACATTTACGGCTTCATCGGTGCGGTGCTTCACCTTATCAACCACGCATTTATGAAATCAAGTCTTTTCCTTGTCGTTGGCGGTATCGCATATCGATTCGGCGAGGTAAATCTTTACCGTCTCGGCGGTCTCAACAAGAAGATGCCTGTATCAAGCATTGCAACGGTTCTCGCGGTGCTTTCCATGATTGGTATTCCACCGACATGCGGCTTCTTCAGTAAATGGTATTTGATGCTTGGTGCCTTCGAGGGACAGCAGTACATCTTTATCGCTGTTCTCGTTGTCAGCTCGCTTTTGAATGCAGTTTATTACGTTCGTATTGTTGAGCAGATGTTTGTACAGCGTGAAGCTTCCCTGACGGAGATACACGACCCTGTGACAAAGCTCGGCATGCCGCTGAGCATGGTTATCCCAATCGGTGTTACAGGTCTTGCGATTCTCCTGCTGGGTATCTATAGCAGCTCGCTTGTTACGAATATCGTTGAAGTCGGATTACCGGAGGTGCTCTTGAAATGACAGAAATAGATCCGCGCCCCTTTTTGGCGATAGGCACAGCATTTCTGGCGGCCCTTCTGGTTCCGGTCAGCCACAAATATCCGAATGTCCGTGAAATGTGGAGTACAATCGCTTCACTCATAATGTTCGGCCTTGTCATAAGCATGTCAGGGGGAGTATTGAACGGAGTAACGTATGAATACACTCTTTTCTATCTGACGGATACCATCGGACTTACGATGCGTGTAGATCCTGCGGGAATGATATTTGCAGCCCTTGCGGCGCTGCTGTGGATTCCTATCAACTTCTACAGTATCGGCTATATGCGAAACAACCATGAAGCTATGCAGACCGGTTATTTCGCGGCGTTTGCCCTTTGCATGGGTTCTACCATGGGCATCGCGATGGCGTCAAACCTTCTGACGTTCTTTATCTTCTATGAGATACTGACGATTTCAAGCTATCCGCTGGTACTTCATGAACGCGACCAGGAGGCTCTGCTCGCTTCGAGAAAGTATCTGGCATATACGTTGGTTTCCGGTCAGCTTTTCCTTGCCGGAACAGTCGGTGTCTACTGTATATCCGGAACGATGGATTTCCGTGCAGGCGGATTCCTTTCCCTCGACATGGCATCTCCGTGGGTACTGCAGCTTTTGTTTGTTCTTATGATTATGGCAGGCTCCGTTAAGGCTGCCGTCATGCCGCTTCATGGCTGGCTTCCGGCTGCAATGGTTGCACCGACTCCTGTCAGCGCGCTGCTGCATGCCGTTGCAGTCGTCAAGACGGGCGCGTTTGCCGTACTTCGTATTCTTGGCTTCGTCTTCGGGCCGAAGCTTCTTTCACAGCTCGGAATCGCCGATGTGCTGGCATGGGCTGCTGTCATTACCATAATAGCAAGCTCATTTATTGCGCTGCGTCAGGATAACCTGAAACGCCGACTTGCATTCTCGACAATCGGACAGCTCAGTTATATCGTGCTTGGCGGCGCGCTTTTGACACCGCTGGCATTCAAGGGAGCATATCTCCACCTTGTAGCGCATGCGGTAATGAAGATTACGCTCTTTATGTGCGCAGGCTGCATCATAGTTCGTACGCACCTGCATAACATAAGCGAAATGAACGGAATAGGCTACAAGATGCCGCTTACCATGGGCGCGTTTGCCGTCGCCTCTCTCGGTATCGCGGGTACTCCGTTTATTATCGGTTTTATCAGTAAATGGAACCTTGCAATGGGTGCCATTCAGGCAGGAAAACCGCTTTTCGTGGCAGCATGGGTAGCTTCGGCACTTTTGGCTATGGCTTACCTTATGCCGGTTGTACGAATGGCGTTCTTCCGTCCTGAGCCGGTTGATGACCCGCGCCGTTACGGGCTTATAAGCTACTGTATGCTTATTCCTATTTGCTTCACGGCGATTCTGGCGGTTCTGCTCGGAATAAATCCGGAGCTTTTCCCACCGGACTTTTACAAGCTGGCAGATATGGCTTCCTCTGCGATAACAGCCGGATGGGGAGGTGGATGGAGTGATTGATTTAATCAATGATTCCAAAAAACGGAACAAAGTAATATTATTGTTCCTGCTGCTCGGTCTTGCGGTTTTCGGATTTGCTTATTCCTGCGGTGTATACGAAAGCACCGCGGAAAATATTCTCGAACGTCCCGGAGTTATGGTAGGCTTCTCCTTCGTTGGGTGCTGGGTGCTCATAATCCTGGCAAAGCTCATAATGACACCTCTGCTACAGAGGGATGAGGATTATTACGGGGAAGGGGGCGATGATACCGATGCTTGAGAATGTACATCCCGGTCTGATATTTATTCTGGTCGGTTTCTTTGCTTCTCTGTGCGGTGACAAGGCTCGCAAAATGATTCTTGCCTGCTGTCCGCTGCTTGCAGTCGGAAGCATGCTGAACATCGCTCTTGGGACGGACCTTTCGTATACGTTCCTTTCGGACTATACGGTTCATTATCTCTATGCTGATAAGCTCAGCTGGATTTTCGGAGCCATATTCTGTATTCTCGGCGCCGTTGGCGCAGTCTACAGCTGCCACAACAAGAGTGCTCTCGAAGCCCTTTGTTCGATGACCTATGTAGGTTCGTCAGTGGGTGTTGTGCTCGCTCACGACTGGATTACCTTCCTGTTCTTCTGGGAACTGGAGGCGGTGTCTTCCGTATTCCTTATCTGGAATGACCCGAGACCGACAAGCCGTGCAGCAGGTATGCGCTACATTCTTGTGCATACACTCTCAGGCAACTGCGTACTCTTTGGCGTAATCATGAAGCTGGTACAGGGCGATTTGATGGTTCACAACCTTGTGGCAGGACCTCATGACGCGGCTTTCTGGACTATACTCATCGGATTCTGCATCAATGCAGCGGTCGTACCGCTTCATTCGTGGCTTACAGACGGATATCCGGCTGCAACCCTCACAGGAAGCGTGTTTATGAGCAGCTGCACCACAAAGGTTGCAGTATATGCGCTGCTCCGCGTTTTCGGCGGAACAGAGCTTCTTATCGGGTTCGGTGTTCTCATGGCACTTTACGGTGCAAGCTTCGCGGTCATGGAAAACGACATGATAAAGCTCTTGAGCTATCATATCGTGAGCCAGGTCGGCTACATGGTCGCCGGTGTAGGTATCGGAACAATGATGAGCATGAACGGTGCTACTGCCCATGCTTTCAGCCATATTCTTTATAAATCCCTGCTGTTCATGTGCTGCAACGCGCTGATATATGCAACGGGAGTAAGAAAGATAAACGAGCTGGGAGGCATGGCGAAACGCTATCGGCTTGTGTTTATATGCTTTGCCATAGGCGCGTTCTCCATC